>JAUMWL010000131.1 GCA_030529665.1 Coriobacteriales bacterium | reverse complement strand
CCTCCGTCCCCGTGACACACCCGCCACCTACGCCATGACGTACAATAGGCATCGAGCCAACAAGAGAGGAGCCAAAGATGGCACAGACCTTCGACCTGCGTACCTGGATTCGTGAGCAGCCCCACAAGGGATATGAGGCCAACCTTGCCGATGACGACCACTTTGTGCTCCAAACCGATTACGCCACGGCGGAGATTAGTTTCTACGACATGGCGCCCGACCCCGAGATCGTGGAGCTGCGCATAGAGGATAGGGCCACGGGCGAGGCGAGGTTCTTCTTGCACTTTCATCCCGTGGACCGCGACCACTCCATCCAGCTCTTTGGCGAGATGGTTCAGGCGCTCGTCTCGATTCGAAGCCACCAGCGTACTGAGGTGCTGTTGTGCTGCACGGCAGGCATGACCACGTCCTTCTTTGCAGAGAGGCTAAACCAAGTGGCCGAGGCCATGGGCCTGGACTGGGTCTTCTCGGCCGTGAGCGTAACCGAGGCATATGAGCATGGGCGCAACAAGGCGGCAATTCTTATTGCTCCGCAGATTGGGTACCAGGCGCAAAGGGTGCAGCAGGTTATGGGCGACGTGCCGGTGTTCCAAATACCCACGGCCATGTTTGCCGCCTACGATGCCGCCGGATGCCTGGAGTGGATCCGCGAAGAGCTTGCCTCGCGTGAGCAGGAGGCGGCCGAACAAGCGGATGTGCAAACATGCGCGCAGGTGGAGGGCGATGGCCGAATCCTCGTGGTGGCCGTTCACGCCGCATCTGGCAAGGTGACCATCCATTATCGCGTTTACGATCGCGGCACCCTTGCCACGGAGGGGCGCGTTATAAAGAGACGCCTAACCGTCGCCGACATCACCGACGTTATTGACACGCGCATATGCTCCTGCAAGGCAGGCGGCAAGGTTGACGCGGTGGGCGTCGCGCTACCGGGAGCGCTGCGTGGTGGCTACGTCCATATCAAGGTGACCAGGGAGGTAGACCTAACCAATGGTGAGGACGGCTTCGTATTGGGAGACTACCTCTCCAAGCGCTACACCGTGCCCGTGGTGCTATGCAACAATGCAAATGCGGCGGCGCTGGGATGGCACGTCGCGAATCCCAAGTACAAGGACGTCACGTTCTACTCCCAGGCAACTGGCTGGGCAATGGGAGGCCAGGGCCATGTGGTAGGCGGCAAGCTGGTGGAGGGTGCGCACGGCAATGCCGGCGAGATTCGGCTCATTGCCAACAGGTTCTCGTATTCCAACCCGTTGCACTACAACGCCTTCAACCCCGCCGACGTAATCGAGGTGGTGGCTCAGGTGCTCGCCATGGACTGCGCCACCTTTGACCCCGAGGTCATCGCGCTGCGTTGCGACCTCTTGCCCGACATGGACGAGGTTGCAACCGAGCTTGCCAAGTATGTGGCTCGCGAACAGCAGCCAAAGCTCGTTCACGTGTTCGACTACGACGAGTGCATCCTGGTTGGCATGCTTGCGCGGTGCAGACAAGAGCTTTGGGCGTAGTGTGTCAACACCTCCGTCCCCGTGACACACGCGTGTCGCATAAAGGCGGTTGATCCTTCTGGTTGGCTTTAACCATCTTGGCCAGGGTGGCGAGCGTGCAGGCACGCACGTTTGTCCACTCCTTGGGGAATGCCTGCCGCAGGTCGTGCTCGAGGAAGCGGTCGTCGAGAAGTAGCACCACGCCGTGGTCGTTCTCGGTTCGCATGAGGCGGCCCGCAGCTTGCAGCACCTTGATCATGCCCGGATAGGTGTAGGCGTAGGCAAACCCCTTGCCACACTTGACGTCAAAGTAGTCCCGCATCACCTCGCGCTCGTCGCAGATCCCAGGCATGCCCGTGCCCACCACAACCACTCCAACAAGCGCCTCGCCGGGCAGGTCGATGCTCTCGCCAAAGATTCCGCCCAAGACGCACAGGCCCACGAGGCTTTTGGTCGTATCGCGTGTCGCAGCAAACCTCGACACAAAGTCCTCGCGCTCGCTCTCGCGCATGCCCGCACGCTGCCGCACGAGAGTAATGTGGCTGTCCGCAAGCGGCACAAGGGCCTTTGCAACCTCCTCCACCATTGCGTACGAGGGAAGAAATACGAGGTGGTTGCCCGGATGCGCATGCACCAGCGCCACAATGTACTTGGCAATGTGCGCATAGAGCTTGGGTCCGCGTTTGGAATACCGGGTGTTTACGTCCGACCCTATGAGGACCTGCTGGCGGCTGTAGTCAAAGCTGGATTTGGCATACGCGGACGCGTCGTCTTCCCTACCGGCAAGCAGCTTACGGTGGTAGTCCACAGGCAGCAGCGTCCCCGAGAAGAACACAGCCGCCCCGGCCTGCTCCAATCGCTCGCCCAAGTCGTGGCTTGGGTCCACGCAAAAGACCTTGAGCCGTCTGCCGCTGCGGTCCGAGCTGCCAACAAAGGTTACGTACCCGGTCTCGCTTCGCTGCAGGGCCCCCAAAAAAGCCCTAATGCTGTAGTTCACGTCTCGCAGGGCAAGAAACGCCTCAATGGCCTCGGAGTTTGTGGCGGCCGTGTTGTGCCGGCCTCCGTGCGTGTCGCTCATGGCAGAGAAGACCTGCTCAAGGGCGGCGTCCATGCTGTCGACAAGCGCCGTGAGAGACTCCTCAAATGCATCGCTCGTGTGGACCACCTGGTAGCTCCCTCGCCTTCCTCGCCCGTTGCTGCCCTTACCTCCGCCAACGGGCAGCGACTTGTCCCACGTGGGAAACGCGGACATCACGGCGTGCACGGCTTGCAGCAGCTCGTCCAACCCGCTTTGCGTGCTCAGGATCCTCTCCAGCTCAGCGAGGTCGCCCAAGGCGAGCTCGGCGCTGTACATGCTGCGCATGCGCTCAATCAGGTTGTGCGCCTCGTCAACCAAAAAGACGGTGTCTGCGCCGCCGGGCTCGTCCGCAAGGCCCATGAGGCTCGCCGACGGGGCAAACGCAAAGTGGTAGTCGCACACAACAACGTCGGCCCAGCGCGCGACATCGCGCTGGAGTTCGTAGGGGCACACGTGATGACGTGCTGCCACGTGCTCGATGCGGGCAAAGTCCAGCACGTCGTGGGTCGATATCGCCTCAAAGAGGGCATCGTTAACGGAGTCGTAGTGACCACGGGCGCGTGGGCACTCCAAGGGGTTGCACAAAGACACCAGCGGGCGGGCGCGCACCGCCTCATCGTGCGCGGCGCTTCGGAGCGGGCAGATCTTGTTGCGAGCCGTTACCACCAGCACGTTTGCGGCTATTCTCTGTCGCCGCAGCAGGTCGAGGCACTCCAGGGCAGCGCGGCGCGTCATGGTCTTTGCCGTGAGGTAGGCTATGTGCGATGTCTCGCCCAAGCCCATGGACTTGAGTGCGGGATACAGGGTGGCGATGGTCTTGCCCGAACCGGTGGGTGCCTGTACGTATAGTCGCTTGCCCTCCCGGATGGCAGAGGCAACGGCGTCCATTATCTGGCGCTGGCCCACTCGCGGGACAAAGGGAAACTCGAGCGAGGCGATCGACGCTGCTCGCAGCTCGTCGTGGCGAACCCTCCATTCGGCCCAGCGCTGGGCCTTCTCCAAGAGCTGGAAGAACCAAGCCTCGATGTCGGGCACGCTGCGTGTGCGTTCGAGCTGGCGCACCTCTCCGGTGGTCATGCTCGCATACGTGAGCCGCACCGCCACCTGCTCTCCAAAGCTAGAGGCGAGCTTGGTAGATCCGCGCGTGCGACGCAGGTAGAGGTAGGCGTAGCAGAGCGCCTGCGCCTCGTGCATGGCCACAGGCTCGGAGATGCTGGACACGTCACGTTCGGTGCCCTTTATCTCGTCGATTACGAGCGGGTTGATGCCGTTGTCAACGATTCCGTCGGCGCGACCCTCCACGCATAGGAAGAAGCCCTCCTGGTCGCCTACTGCGTCCTCGGAAATCTGGAGGCGGGCGGCATGCGGGCTAAAGGCATTGTTGGGAAAAAAGACGGAGCATGCGAGCGACACCTCCGCCTGATACGCCTCGCCGCCCTGGGCCTGCAGCATTCTGTGGATGTTGCTTCCCGCTTGCATGGCCTCGATGCCGCCGTGCCAATCGCTCTGCGAATCTATGTTTCCCGTGCGCAAAAGAAACTCCACGAGCCTGCGCACCGATATTCGCAGCGTTCGCATGTGGCCTCCTCACGTGGCGCATTGGCCAAGACACCCCTAGGATGGCCGAAAACACCCTAGGGGCGTCTTGGCCACTTCCCCGCGCCTCTGGTGGAACGCCACCATTCTAGCATGCGCGGTGCCGGCGCCAATAAGCTGCAAATCGGGGCAAGACCCCTCTTGCCATTCTCGCTTTGGCAAAAGGGATCTCGCTCTTATTGACAAGACAGATGCGCCCGGCGTCCCAGCCCATGCGGCTAGGGCGCCGGGCGCTCTTCGTTTGCCGTCCCGTGGCTAGCTCGCGCAGACCATCCGAGCATGAGCCTTACTTCGTTGTGCCCCTTCGCCCGTGGGCTTGCTCGGCCGTGCCCGGCCTTGGGCCACCGACACCGAGGTGGCGGCGGCCACGTGGCACGCGCGTGCGCAGAGAGGTTCGGCGGGGTTCCCGGCGCGCTCGCTCGTGACGGTCGTCAGCCAAAGTCTGTAGTCGCGCTCTCAAAGTCTGTAGCCGCTATTCCAAAGACTGTAGCCGTCGCCGCCAAGTCTGTAGCCGCGATTCCAAAGTCTGTAGTTCCTGAAAGTTATGATTCAATGGATGATGCGATTACCTGCGATTCTGCAAGCGGGCTGAAAAGCCGGCTACAGACTTCCTGCCAGAGGCTACAGACTTCCGGCTGGGGGGGTTACAGACTTTGGGATCCGGGTTACAGACTTCCGGCCTGGGGACTACAGACTCCGGTGACCGGGCTACAGACTTTGGGTGAGAGGCGCGGGTCGCAAGCGGGACCCTCGCCGCATGGCGAGAGAGGCGGGTACCCGCAGGCGCGGCCCTTGCATTTTTTGACCCCCGCTCATCGCGCGAACTGAGCAAATGTTTGAAATCCGAGGCAGGTTTTCTCACATGGGCGGTAAGGTGCCTCACGTTTGCGCAGGTAGGAGGCCCGTCGATAAGACCTCGGAAATTCGGATACCCAAAAACCAAACATTTGTCGAGTTCGCGCGACGAGGGGGCCTCCCGGGATGCAAGCTTCCGAGGCCCGAGCAGAAAGCTGCCATGGCGGGCTGCCGCCGTCGAAGAAGGGGCGGCGCCGAGAATCAGGCGTGACGCTGCAAAGCAAGGTAACTGCGGCAAGTTGGCCGAAACACCCCTAGGGTGTTTTGGCAACAGCGCGCTTGACCCTAACGCAACGTTAGGGTTTATCATACGTTCGGAGGTGGAATTATGGATCATGCGACGTATTCGGTGGGTCAGCTTGCGCGATTGTCGGGCGTAAGCGTGCGCACGCTGCACCACTACGAGACGATGGGTCTGCTAAAGCCTGCCAGGAAGCAGAACGGCTATCGCGCGTACGGCAAGGCCGATGTCGAGCGTCTGCAGCAGGTTTTGCTGTACCGTGCATGCGGAATGGATCTTGAGCAAATTCGGCAGGTCGTCGAAAACGAGTCCTACGACGCATGCGAGGCCCTGCGCGCACACATCCAAGACCTCGTGCGGCGACGCGCCAAGCTAGACGCGCTTATCCGTACCGTGCAAAAGACAATCGACACGATGGAGGGAAACACGACCATGACCGACGAAGAACGTTTTGAGGGACTAAAGTCTGCTGCTGTGGAGCAAAACGAGAAGGCATATGGGGAGGAGGCAAGAGGGCGCTTTGGCAACGATGCCGTGGATGCCGCCAACGAACGGCTACTGAGCATGGACGAGGAGACGTGGAACAGCATGGATCGGCTCGAGACGGCCATAATCGAGCAGCTGGTACGCGCGCAGAAGACGGGCAACGCACGAGGCCCGGAGGCACGTGAGCTTGCGGCCATGCACGCACGCTGGATAGAGCTCCATTGGGGCGAGGGGGCATATTCCGCCGAGGCCCATCGGCAGCTCGCCCACGGCTACTTGGCCGACGACCGCTTTCGTGCGTACTACGACAGCCGCGCGGGCAAAGGGGCAACGGAATTCTTGGTCGCTGCACTGGACGGGTGTGACACACCCGTCTGCCGCGTAGGTCCTTGAGGTGGTGAAAAAAGCCACTAGTATTTATCCATCGGCTTTATTCTGCTTAGGAGGCAACCATGGACACGCGCAATTTCTATGCGGGCGAGGAGTTCTTTGCCCAGCTCATGCTAGGGGCGAGCATCACCAACGAGGGCGTGCGATTCCGCACGTTTGCACCGGCGGCGGAGCGCGTGGAGCTCGTGCTCGAGGACGAGCTCGTGCCCATGAGCAAGGTGGCCGACGGGAACTTTTGGGAGGCCAACGTGGCTGGTGCGCACGCTGGACAGGCCTACGAGTATCGCATTTGGCACGGTGGCTCATACGTGGACCACGCCGACCCCTACGCCTTTCAGTCGGAGCTGCGTCCCGCGCATCGCAGCGTAGTGGCAGACCTCTCCTTTGAGTGGCACGACGCCGAGTGGATGTCGTCGCGAACCGACTGTCACAACAGGCCCATGAGCGTATACGAGCTGCACCTGGGCAGCTGGCGCAAACGTTCAGGCGACGAGCCTTCCGACGACCCGGCCGACTGGTACACATATGCCGAGCTGGCTGAGGTCCTGCCAAAATACCTCGTGGGGCTCGGTGCCACGCACGTGGAGTTCTTGCCGCTCAACGAGCACCCCTTCGACGGCTCCTGGGGCTACCAGCCAACGGGCTTCTTTGCACCTACGAGCCGCTACGGAACCCCAACGCAGCTCATGGCCCTTATCGACGCGCTACACGCCGCAGGCATCGGCTGCATCATAGACTTTGTGCCCGTGCACTTTGCCACCGACGCGTGGGGCCTTGCCGACTACGATGGCACCCCGTTGTTTGAGTATCCAAACGACGCGGTAGGCGTCAGCGAATGGGGGAGCCGCAACTTTATGCACTCGCGTGGCGAGACCTGCTCGTTCTTGCAGAGTGCGGCGAACTTCTGGCTCGGTGCGTATCACTTTGACGGCATCCGGCTTGACGCCATCAGCCGCATAATCTACTGGCAGGGAGACGAGGCCCGCGGCATAAACGGCATGGCGACCGACTTTGTGAAGACCTTCAACAACGGGCTGCGATCGCTCAATCCTGGCTGCTTTACTGTGGCGGAGGACTCCACGAGCCTTGCGGGTTGCACCAAGCCTGTGGAGCAGGGCGGCTTGGGCTTCGACTACAAGTGGGACATGGGCTGGATGCACGACACGCTCGAGCTCTTCCAAACGGGACTCGAGTATCGCCGTGACGGGTACCACAAGCTCACGTTCTCCATGGCCTACTTTGGCAACGAGCGCTACCTGCTGCCGTTCAGCCACGACGAGGTGGTCCACGGCAAGGCTACCATCGCGCAAAAGATGGCGGCATCCGAGGTGGAGGACAAGCTCGCGCAGGCACGGACGCTCTACCTCTACATGTTTGCGCATCCCGGAAAGAAGCTCAACTTCATGGGCTGGGAGGTTGCCCAGCTGCGCGAGTGGGACGAGCGTCGCGAGCAGGACTGGTTCCTTCGCGACTACCCGGCCCACGACGCCTTCTTCCGCTTTGCATGCGAGCTGGGCGCCATTTATCGCAACGAACCCGCGCTCTGGGAAATGGACTACGACGAGCGCGGCTTTGAGTGGGTCGAGTCAAGCGACGAGGAGGACGTGACCTACGCATTCCTTCGCAAAGACGAGAAGGGCTCACGCGTGTTGTGCGCCTTCAACCTATCCGGCAAGCCGGTAAAGAAGACGCTTTCCATAGAGGGTGCCAGCGCTGCCACGCTGCTTCTCAATACCGACTGGCAACGCTATGGCGGCTCAACCCCCAATGATTCGGACAGCGAGCTGGCTTGCGGCAAAGCCGGCCTCACGCTCACCATGCCCGCCTGCTCTGGCAAGCTCGTGCGCATGCTTGGGGAGCGCGCATCCTAGCGTGTTTGGTTTGCACAAACAGGCCACCCCTCGCTGGGAAGGGGTGGCCTTGCTGCGCTTCTTGCCACGTCGCTGCTTCGTCGCTACTTGTCCTTGGAGTGGCGCTCGCCAATCTGGAAGTCGTCGCAGTGCTCGAACATGTACCTCACGGTAAGGGGGTCGTCGCCGGTGAGCTTCTTAAAGTCGTCGGTGAATTTGTCCATCTTGCCCTCGCGAATGGCCTGCGCAAAGGTAACCATGCCATCGGAGGAGAAGGGCGCCTCGCTGCCCTCCTTAAACACGCCGTCGGTGGTGCGGGGCACGCCCATGGCGTCAAAGATCTGGTAGTTCTCCTCGTCGGTGACCTCCTGGTAGGTCACGT
>JAUMWL010000130.1 GCA_030529665.1 Coriobacteriales bacterium | reverse complement strand
GCCGGCAGCCTTGAGGTCGTCCTCAAGCTCGCCCAGGAAGCCACCGCGACGCATGGAGCCGCCGCCGGTTACGATCATGGCACGGCTGCCCTTGAAGTTCTTCACCTCATGACGAGCGCCTTCGCCAAAGTACAGGTCGCGCGGATTGGTAAAACGTCCCATATTGCATCATCCCTTCTTGGATAAAGACTTACAAACCGACGGGTTTTGATACTCCTTTTTGTGCGGTGTGTAACGGGTACGTAGGATTTTACACAGGTAAGTGTGTCAACGCCTCCGTCCCCGTGACACACTACATCCCATGTACCGTTATACTTAGAATATCTTTGGAATATCCAACAAAGGGAGGAATCAAATGTTTTTGTTCAACGCAACCACCCCCATCCAGTGGCTTGGCTGGCTGCTGGTCTTTGTGGGCCTCATCGTCACCAACGAAATAGAGCGCCGCAGCAAGATTGGCGGCCTCGTATTCTTTGTGGGCCTGCCCGTCCTCATGACCATCTACTGCATCGCCATTGGCATCGGCGTTGCAAACGGCGCGGAATGGGCGCTCACAAACCCCACGCACATCTACCAAAACGGCTGGTTCCACTACGCAAAGGTCTATGCGGCGCTCACTGGCTGTATTGGCTTTATGGCCATAAAGTACAAGTGGGGCAAGCTCGGACGCGCGCACTGGTTCCGTGCCTTTCCGTTTGTGATCGTGGCCATAAACATCCTCATTGCCGTTGTCTCGGACTTTGAGAGCTTCGCGCACTTTGTTACAGGCGACTACACCGTGGTTACCGCTGGCAGCGAGCTTACGCAGTATGCGACCGTAGGCGCGCCGGTGTGGCTCACCAGCGAGGGCGTTTGGCAGCTCTGCGGAATCAACAACCTCTATAACGGCATCGCCGGCCTCATAAACATCTTTTGCATGACCGCCTGGTGGAGCGTGTACGCCGGCAAGAACGAGGAGGACATGCTCTGGCCCGACATGACCTGGGTCTACATTGTGGCCTACGACATATGGAACTTCTGCTACACCTACAACTGCCTGCCCACGCATTCCTTCTTCTGTGGCTTTGCCCTGCTGCTCGCCCCCACCGTGGCCAACGCCATTTGGAACAAGGGCGGCTGGATCCAAAACCGCGCCAACACGCTTGCCACCTGGTGCATGTTTGCGCAGGTGTTCCCCTGGTTCCAGGAGGAGTCCGCCTTCCGCACGGTGTCGCTGCAAAACCCCGCAGTCACCAACGGCGTTGCCATTCTGGCCCTTGCAATTAACGTTGCCGCAATCGTCTACATCGCTTACCGCGCAAAGAAGCTCGGCGTTAACCCCTACAAGCAGGACGTGTTTGTAGGCACGCGCGACTGGGAGAAGGCCACCGCGCGTCGCGAGGATCCCGCGCTCGATCCGGCCATTGTCCAGTAGCACATAAGGCCGCTTGCCACAGCGAGACCCTACAGGCCGAACACGAGGAACCGTCCTCGTGTTCGGCCTTACTTTAAGACATCCACCGTAATCCAGTGCTGCACAACGAACACGGATCCCTACCACGTAACCTTAAGCGGCCCGTCCTGGCTTGGCTTGCAAAACATGAGCATGTACCATGGCAAGTAGCAGATTGGCCCCTCCGTCTTTACGTTGCCTTGGCAAAACACCATGGCCTTCTTAATTCCCCACTCTTGCACGCCCAGCACATTGCTCAAGCTCTTGTGACGATAATAGCTTTCGCCGGACTTTATCTCCACGGGCAGGACTTCCAGACCACGTGGCAGCACAAAGTCAACCTCACCGTATTTTGACTTGTCGAAGTAACGAAGGTCGTACCCGCTTGCAACCAGCTCCTGAGCGGCAAGCGTCTCCAACAAGGCCCCGTTGTTTACACCAACGTCGCCTTGTACGAGCTCAAACTGAACAGGCTGTTCAAACATTGCGCCAAGCAAGCCAACATCACAAGGATAGAGTTTAAAGAGGCTATGCTGCTCATTAAGGGCAAGCGGCGCCTGTGGCGCTCGAACGTTGTAAGACGGCAAGGCAACCCCCGCGTCCACTAGCCACATAAAATCGGAGGCATAGCGCTCCATTCGAGCCGTTGGCGCAAGATCGCGCAGGGTAAAGCGCTTGTTGGTACCTAGTATCTCGCTCGGCATCGCATCAAAGATTGCCTTGACGTGCGGCTTGTTTGGAGCATAGCGGGCAATATCCAACCTGTAGAGCTCCACAACGTCGCGCTGCACAGATAGGACACTGGCAAGGTCCTGCGTCCTTACCAGCTGGTCGACAGCTGCGGGCATGCCCCCGCAAGCAAGGTAGAGCCTCGTGAGCCTTAGCATGCGCTCATGAACAGCAAGGGGCACTTCTATCTGCCGTTGATAACAGTCCTCCAAGAGTTCAAGCGTCTCGGGCTGGACTCCAAGGGCCACAAAGAACTCTCGCAAGCTCAAGGGTACCATGCGTACAATATTCTCGTATCCCACGGGAAGGGATGGCACATCGCGATAGAGCACACCAAGCAGAGACCCAGACTCAATGTAGTCGCACCGTCCGTCATCCACGAGGAACTTGATAGCCGTACGTGCACGAGGACACTCCTGGATCTCATCAAGAAACACCGCGGTTTTTCCCGGCACAAGAGGCGCACTCGAGAACGCAGTAAGGTTTGCGACGAGTGTCTGCGCGTCAAGGTCTCCCTCAAAGATGGCCTTCGCGCGGGGCGTCTCGATAAAGTTGATCTCTAGGACTGACTTGTAGTGAGACCTTGCGAATTCGCGAATTGCGTAGGTCTTCCCCACCTGACGCGCTCCCGTTACAAGAAGAGCCTTGTGAGAAGGATCCTCGTACCATCGCGTCATTTTGTCTGTCACACTTCGCCACAACGACATTGCGTACTCCTGCTTCCGACGCCCACATTCGTGTTGCGACCAATTTTATGCAAATTTACACGCTTGTTGCGACCAATTTTGGCAAAATACGCACGCTCTGTGCGACCATTTTTGTTACTACAGCCAAAAGGGGAGTATCCCCCTGCGGTCGCTAGCGACCGCAGGGGGATACTCCCCTTTTGGCTGCGTCTGTCCCTGCATGCGCTACTCAACCGTTACGGACTTCGCCAGGTTGCGCGGCTTGTCCACGTCGTAGCCGTGGTCGCGGGCAACGTAGCGCGCGAGCATCTGCAGTTCCCCCACGAGACGCCATTTTTTTAGAAAGCGTTTCTCCTCTAGTTCATAATCCACATCGCTGAGCACTTGGCGACACGGAGTCTCTTGCCGGATTGTGCGGATTATTCCCATCAAGGCCCGGGACAACTGGGCTTGTCCCTGTCGACCATTCAGCACCTACGAAACGGACCTCGGCACGTCTGCCACCCGGCCACGCGTTGACCTCACACAAAGTGCAGGCCAAGCGTGCCGGCTTTGCGAGCAGTGTGGGTCCAACACCCACACTGGTCGCGATCCCAGCGCGCCCGGGCGCCAAAAAAAGCAGCAACCGGGACAGCGGCATGCCGGGATATCACCTTTGCCCCTGTGCCATATTCAGTGCGAGCACAGGACACGAAGACAAGAGGAGCCACCATGTCCATTGCAGAGATACAGGGAGTGCTTATCCCCTTTGTTGGCACCAGCCTCGGTGCCGCCATGGTCTTTTTCCTCAAGGGCGAGATGAGGCAGGGCGTTCGTCGCGGACTCACGGGCTTTGCTGCAGGAGTGATGGTGGCCGCCTCGTTTTGGAGCCTGCTCCAGCCAGCGCTCGACGCGAGCGAACACATGGGTAAGCTGGCCTTTCTTCCTGCAGCAATTGGCTTCCTCGTAGGCATGGGCTTCCTGCTCCTGCTCGACGTCTTGACCCCCCACACGCACATGGACATGCAGGACGAGGGTCCAAAGAGCGGTTTGGCACGCACCACCAAGCTCGTCCTTGCGGTAACGCTGCACAACATTCCAGAGGGCATGGCGGTAGGCGTGGTGTATGCCGGATGGCTCAGCGGCGGAGCAGACGTGAGCGCTGCCGCCGCGCTCACGCTCGCCCTTGGCATCGCGTTGCAAAACCTGCCCGAGGGCGCCATTGTGTCCATGCCGCTAAGGGCACAGGGCATGTCCAAGGCCAAGACGTTTGCCATGGGGGCTCTCTCGGGTGCCGTTGAGCCCGTGGCATCCGTTGTCACCATCCTGTTTGCCAGCAGGGTGATTCCGATCCTGCCATACATGCTCGCGTTTGCTGCGGGTGCCATGATGTACGTGGTGGTGGAGGAGCTTATCCCCGAAATGAGCGAGGGCAAGCACTCCAACGTGGGAACCATTGCGTTTGCGCTCGGCTTTGTGATCATGATGGTACTCGACGTTGCGCTGGGCTAACAAGAAGCCTGCGCCGTCACGAACGCCCCCATAGCCGTATAATCAACAACAACTAAACTGTATGGGTTTTAATAACCAGCCAAGGAGACGCAATGGAGTTGACCTATCACGTAATAGATGCCTTTGCCGCCAAACCATTTGAGGGCAACCCGGCCGGCGTGTGCGTGTTAGACGCATGGCTGCCAAACGCTACCATGCAGGCCATAGCCGCCGAGAACCGCCTGTCCGAGACGGCATTTTGCGTTCGTCGCGGTCCCGCGGTATACGACCTGCGATGGTTTACGCCAACGGCCGAGATCGACCTTTGCGGTCACGCCACCTTTGGGACTGCGTACGTTTTGTTTGAGGGACAAGAGCGCGGGTCGAGCACGATTCGATTCCACGCGCCGATGAAGGGCTACAACCTCGTTTGCACCAAATGCGGAGAACACATACAGATGGAGTTTCCCCGCATGCAGCTCTTGTCCTACCAAGGCAACGACCTGGCAAACATTGCCACCGCCCTTGGTGCACAACCGACAGAAATTCTCTGCACCGAGCGAGACCTTGTATGCGTGTTCGAGCACGAGGAGACGGTAAACTCCCTTACCCCAAACCTCGACTTGGTGGAGGGCTTGGAGCATGGGCTCTCGGTCTACGTTACCGCGCCAAGCGCCTCCTACGACTACGTCGCCCGCGCCTTTTGGCCCAAGCTGGGCATACCCGAGGACCCGGTGTGCGGATCGATGCAGTCGGCGCTCGTGCCATACTGGTCTGCACGCCTGGGAAAGTCGCAGATGGTCTGTCGACAAACATCGTCGCGAGGCGGCACCGTGTGGTGTGAGGACGCGGGCAACGGCGTGCACATCTCGGGCACCGGCGCACGCTACCTCACAGGCACCATCTGCATTCCAGACCAAAGCTAGACGAGGGAGAAAACCGTGGAGCTACGAACCCTGCGCTCGTTTTTGGCAGTCGCACAAGAAGGAAACGTAACCCGGGCAGCACGCCAGCTGCATATAACTCAGCCGGCCCTCTCGCGTCAGCTGTCCGAGCTGGAGCGCGAGATGGGGTGCGAGCTCTTGGTCCGCGAGTCGCGCGGGGTGACCCTTACCGAGCAGGGCATACTGCTTCGCAAGCGTGCCGACGAGATTGTGAGCCTAGCCGACCGAGCGGAGCGTGAGCTGCGCGCGCCAAGTGCCGAGGTGGAGGGCGATGTGTGGGTTGGCGGCGGAGAATCTCGCGCAATGGCGCACGTAGCGCAAGTTGCCAAGTCAATATCCACCAAGCATCCCGGCGTATGCCTGCACATACATTCCGGAAACGGCGCGGACGTGATCGAGCGCGTAGACAAGGGCCTTTTGGACTTTGGCATAGTGTTCGGCGACACGCCGAACAGGCGCTACGAGTCGCTGCAGCTTCCGCACGAGGATCGTTGGGGCGTGCTGATGCGCCACGACCACCCGCTCGCAAGCAAAGAGAGCCTCACGCTCGAAGACCTACGCAACGAGCGACTCGTGGTGAGCGGCGAAGGAAGCGCGCTCACGGAGGGCAGCCCCACCATGTTCCAAGGCCTCGCGTCGGAAGGTTTTGACATTGCGGCGACCTATACGCTGCTCTACAATGCATCGCTTCTTGTAGAAGCTGGCATGGGATTGGCAGTGTGCTTTGATGGAATCGTGGCCGCCGGCGAGGGCACGCCGTTTGCCTACGTGCCCCTCACCGATGTGTCCGCCTCGTCGGCCTATCTTATTTGGAAGCGCTTCCAGCCGCTATCTCGCGCGTGCGAGCTCTTTCTTCATGGCATGCGCGAGGTGTGTGCTGCCAGCGAACAGTAGCGATCAGGCAGGGAAAGGGACACGACGCGTCATCGCGGTCATCCGAGCGTAGCGTTTCGGAGTCCTTTCGCACTACTATTTGCGCTCCGCAGCCCATAAGCGTGTCGTGCACGATCTCGCCCACGCTGTCAACCTCTATGTGGCCACTCTTGGGATCGCGGATGGAGTCCACGCGACCACGCACGGTGGCGCGCACGTCCGAACCCTCAAAGGCGAGGTCGCAGTCCACCATCGTGCAGTCCACAAGCGTAAGGTTCGTGCAGCGCACGAGTGGCTGCGTGCCCTCTATGCGGCAGTTGATGAGGGTGAGGCCATCGCTGTACCAGCCCAGGTACTCGCCCTTAAGGGTCGCATTGCGCACGGTTACGTTGTGCGAGTGCCAAAAGGCATCCTTGGTGTCGAGAACTCCTCCCTCTATTACGAGGTTCTCTACATACTGGAACGAGTACTTGCCACGAAAGTCCACGTTCTCCAGTCGCAGGTCGCGCGAGTGAAGAAACGCGTAGTCACCGGCAAGCGAGCCGCCGCGCAGCGTTACCTGCCTACACTGCCAGCCAAACTCCTCCGACACGATCTCGCTGTTCTCTATGGCAACGTTGTCGCACTCGCGCAGAGCCTTGGGGCCAAGGAGCTTGCTGTTGCTAACGCGCAGGTTGCTGGTGTACCACAGCGCGGCACGGGTCGTTTGGGCAAGCTCCACCCGCTCCAGCTCAACGCCGTCGTCGTGCCACATGGGATAGCGCAGCTCAAAGGACGAGTCGCGCACGGCGATGCTTTGGCACTCCTTGAGGGCCGACTCGCCGTCGGCGGGGCCGGCAAAGCGCACGTGCTCAAGCGTGGCGTGTGCGAGGCCATAGAGGGCACGCTCCTCGTCGAAGGTCTTGTTGCAAATGGTGGTCGTGCATACAGTGCTGTTATTGTTAGTCATGATGTCTCCGCATCTGTCGTTTGTGTTTGATAAGAGCATACGCGCCGTGAGAATCAATAACAAATGCCTATTGATAATGCTCTGCCATAAACTGTTTGTATGTCTATGCCAGTAGGCCCAACCGCCCTTCGCCCCTCCGAGAGCATGATGGGCGTAGCGCTGCATGCCGCGCCACCGTGCAGTTTTGCGAAGAGAATGCGGGGATCTGGCGCCACGCACGGCATTGCGGAGAGGAGCCAGGGATCTGGCGCCGTGCGCGGAGTTCCGCAGGCGGATGGGCGGAAGTGTGGTACCGCACGGAGTTCTCGCGAAGCGAGCTGTTTGAGCACGGAACCACACTTCCGCCCATCGAAACCCGAGGCTGTCCGAGCACGCGCCACATGCAACTCGGACATAGACATACATACGTAATTGGCATTAGACATAAATCCCTGCACCACGTACACTAATTCCAGCAAGAAGATCACAAGGAGAGGAGCCTCGCATGGCAAAGACGATGGACCGCGCAGAGTTTGAGCAGATGGATGCCTTTGGCATTGGTGACGACAATCCCGCTCAGCAATACTTTGTGGGAAAGACGTACCTCAAGGTGCTCACGGAGGAAGGTTGCGCGTCGCCGCTGTACAACGTTACCTTTACGCCTGGATGCCGCAACAACTGGCATGTGCATCATGCGACCTCGGGCGGCGGCCAAGTGCTCGTGTGCACGGCTGGCGAAGGATGGTACCAGGAGTGGGGCAAGCCGGCGGTAAGCCTCGTGCCCGGCACCGTGGTTACCATCCCCGCAAACGTAAAGCATTGGCACGGCGCCAAGGCGGACAGCTGGTTTAGCCACGTGGCCGTGGAGGTTCCTGGCGAGGACGGCTGGAACGAGTGGCTGGAGCCCGTGAACGCAAACGACTACGAGGCGCTGGCATAGCGTGTAATTGCCTCCGTCTTTGTGACGCATACCGCGCAATACGCCTTTTTTGACGCCGCCGGACAAGCCCCCTGTGTCCGACGGCTTTTTTCTGTTTGGAACCCGTGGCATAATCAAGGCATCGCATATGATCGATAGGAGAAGCTCATGCTAGATTTGTCACAGCTCGCATGGACGCGAGAGCCCAAGAATTGGTCCGTATCTGATGGCACGATCAGCATTACCACAGAGCCGGGCACGGACCTTTGGCAGCGCACCTACTATCATTTTCGCAACGACAACGCGCCCGCCTTGCAACTCGCCACGGACGAGCAGTTCTTCTCGCTCATTGTGCGCACGGACTTTCGCGGAGCACATCACCGCTTTGACCA
>JAUMWL010000277.1 GCA_030529665.1 Coriobacteriales bacterium | reverse complement strand
ACCGCCGCTTGTCCTAACATGTGCCATTCCGGCAAAACAGGTGCCAAATTCGGTGCAATGCGTGGGGAACGACCCAAACCGCTTGAAAGAGCAGGACGAATTCGCGCAAGTAAGGTACCATACGCACGGGTTTCTATAACCGAACAAAGGATGTACTCATGCCCAACACGATTTTCCGAAGCAAAAAGGAATTCATCAAGCAGTATCGTGAGCTCTGCCTGTCGCTCTTTGGCAAGGAGTTCGAGGATGCTGATCCGCGCGAGCGCTTTTACGTTCTCGCCTCTCTCATTGCCCAAAAGGCACGTACCAGCCACGTAAACACGCATCGCTTGGGAGAAAAGAGGGTCTACTACTTCTCCCTCGAGTTCCTTATTGGACCTCTGCTGGACAACTACCTTCTGAACTTTGGCGTTCACGACCTAGTGGACGACGCCCTGCACGACATGGGCATGAGCCTGGAGGACCTCTGCCGCTACGAATGCGATCCTGGTCTGGGCAATGGTGGCCTGGGCCGCCTTGCCGCATGCTTCCTTGACTCCATGGCCAAGGAGAACGTTGCGGGCTACGGTAACGGCATGCGCTATCGCTACGGCCTGTTCCGTCAGGAGATCATAAATGGCCGTCAGGTAGAGAAAACCGACGCATGGCTCGAGCACGGCTATCCCTGGGAGACGCGCAAGACGGCAAGCGCGGTAACCGTGCAGTTTGGTGGTCACGTGGTGCGCCACGAGAAGGACGGCCGCTTCTGGTTTACCACCGAGGGTGCCGAGAAGGTGCTCGCCGTGCCCTACGACGTCGAGATCGTGGGCTATGGCCAGGCAAAGGTAAACAAGCTACGTCTGTGGAAGGCCGAGCCCTACGAGGACGCCTTCGACCTTGACGCCTTCAACGATGGTCGCTACTCCGACGCATTTGCCTTCCGTTCCAACGCCGAGTCCATCTCCACCATTCTGTACCCCGCCGACGCAGGCGAGCACGGCAAGCTGCTGCGCCTCAAGCAGGAGTACCTCTTTGTCTCCGCCGGCCTGCAAACCATTCTGCGCACCTACGAGCGCGAGTACGGCGCGGACTGGGAGCACCTGGGCGACCACGTGTGCGTGCACACCAACGACACGCATCCCGCCATGTGCGGTCCCGAGCTCATGCGCATCCTGGTGGACGAGAAGGGCGTCGACTTCGACCTCGCCTTCAAGATTGCCACCCAGACCTGCAGCTACACCAACCACACCGTCATGCCCGAGGCTCTGGAGAAGTGGCCCATCCACGTGTTCCGCGCACTCCTGCCGCGTCTGTACATGTTCATCGAAGAGATCGACCGCCGCTTCCGCGAAACCTTCCCCCGCATGGGCTCCGACTGGTCGGCAATGCTGCAAGAGACGGCCATCCTCTGGGACGGCCAGGTGCGTATGGCCAACCTCTCGGTCATCTTCTCGAACTCCGTCAACGGCGTGTCGGCACTGCACACCCAGATCATCAAGGACACGGTGCTGCACGACTTCTGGCGTCTCGTACCCGAGAGGTTCAACAACAAGACCAACGGCGTCTCGCACCGCCGCTTCTTGGGCAACGCGAACCCCGCTCTCTCCAAGGTGATCACCAACGCCATTGGCAACAAGTGGCTCGAGGACGCCATGGAGTTCGAGAAGCTCATCCCCCTCAAGGAGGACGACAGCTTCCTGGAGGACTGGTCTAAGGCCAAGCGCGCCGCAAAGGAGCGCCTTGCCGCCTACATCAAGGAGACCACCGGCGTCGTCGTGGACACCAACTCCGTGTTTGACACCCAGGTGAAGCGCTTCCACGCCTACAAGCGCCAGCTCCTCAACGTGTTCAAGGTCATGGACATCTACAACCGCATGTGCGATGACCCCAACTACCGTCCGCAGGCCACCACCTTCATCTTCTCGGGCAAGGCGGCGCAAAGCTACGTGTTTGCCAAGGAGGTCATACGCCTCATAAACGGCGTCGCCGAAGTCATCAACAACGACCCGCGCGTAAACGACCTCATCAAGGTCGTGTTCGTGCCCAACTTTGCCGTGTCCAATGCGCAGATCATCTATCCGGGCACCGAGATCTCCGAGCAGATCTCCACGGCTGGCACCGAGGCCTCCGGCACCGGCAACATGAAGTTCATGATGAACGGCGCCATCACGCTTGGCACCTACGACGGCGCCAACGTAGAGATCTGCGACCTCGTGGGCGAGGAGAACATCAAGATCTT
>JAUMWL010000027.1 GCA_030529665.1 Coriobacteriales bacterium | reverse complement strand
TCCCAAAATAGTGTGCACAAGATTTTTGTGAGAGCACAAAACCCCAGTTGAGACCGAATTTTCAGAAAACTAATGCACACTAGCTATTTTATGCAGTGTGCATTAGTTTCCTGAAGGAGAGAGTGCCAACTGGGATTATAACAATTTTGCAAAATCTGATGTACACTATTTCTCGCCGCTTGACCGTACCTGACGGAGGGTAAGGGGCTAGACATCCCCAGGGTCTCGAAATTCGCCTTAATGAGGCCAAAAACCGTCCGCAGCCACCACATAAAAAGACGATGAGGTTTAGCCCAAATTAGACCCACGCAGACCAGGGGCGCAAACGCCTCCAAGGCATATCACAAACAACACCACCCGCTAGGCCATGGGGGCCGCTCGCTACTCTTTGGAGTCCTCTTTCGACTCTATGTAGCGATACCAAATCTCGTGCGCTGCGTTGTGGTAGTCGCCCGGCTCGTAGCGATCATCCTTCCAGATGATGCTGTTACAGGTGGGCAAAAGCGCTGCGTAGGGGTGAGGATGCTGTGGGACATAGTCTTGTGCTTGTGAGAAGAAGTCCTCGTCCGCGACGCGCCCGTCAAACTCCATGTCGGCATCGGTCATAAAGAAGTAGATGGGGTCGACGGAGTTGAATTCAATGTCTCTGGCCGTCCCATCAGCAAGGTCAATATGCGTGGAGTTTTGAATGTCGGCCCAAGTGGCATCGGTATAGCCAAGACGGCCGCCCAAGCACACGAGGTTCCAGGCATGTGACGCCTGTGGGTCAAGCGGATCGCCCATACCGCCCACATACGTGCACGGGATTGACAAGTGGTCAAGCAGCAACTGATAGGCTCGGGTGTAGCCCGAGCACACCGATACGCCTCTTACCAGGGCAGAGTCCGCCCCTTGGTACTGCGCAAACAACTTGTTATCACGTTGCGCACCGCCCGCCTCATAGAAGTCGGCCACCTCCTGCGCATACACCACGTTCTGGCACAGCCACCTGTACACAGCCCAAACCTGCGCGTAGTCGGTGCCATCCTTAGGCACTTTGGACAGCGCTTCCTCCACTTTGGCATCGAGGGCGGCTTGAGTCCGGGCTATCTCATCCTCGCTCATGCCATAGGAGGTGTTTCGCACCAAACATCCCGTAGCCTCACCATTGGCATCCATCACCCAATCGGGCTCACCCCCCAAGGAAGCCCCTTCGCTTTCGAGCCAGAACAACTCCGGGTGGTCGTATTTTATGCACAATACCGCAGTGTTATAGTCATCAAACAACGAGTCCATGGATGCCAAGTGCCGCGCGTTTTCCTCCTCGGTGTTATAGTAGGCCACCGCACGGCCCTCCTCAAAGAGGTCCTCCAAACTACCCAACTCAAATTCCGTATCGCGCGCGGCAAAATGCGGATACAGCACATCATAGAGCTTACGCGCACGTCGCTCTATGTGTGCGTGCCAGAACCCCTGCTCGTCACCCGTCCACGCGGCCTTTGATGCCTCAAGGCTCGAGGGGCCCTGCGGAAGCGATGGGTCGAAGGCTATGGGGTCGTAGCGACCCTCGTTTGGGGAGGAATCGAACAAAGGCATCAAACCCTCTTGCGAGCATCCCGTACCCAAAAACGACATGGACACTACCAGCAACGCTGCCAACGCAACGCTTAGAGCGCGCGACATCACCGAATTGCCTTGAGCATGGATTCCTGCACGAGTCATAAAGGAGTCCCTCCTGCAAAACGAGCGGGTCTTTGCAGCACATAATACACCAAGAAACAGGGGCCCTTCTTGCGTGCGCTGGGCTGGGCATCGCAGGGTACCGCCCGCGCAATTTGGCTGCTCGCCAAGAATTTAAATTTAGAACGTATTTTCTAGTTTTGCATGTGGTATCATAATATCGTACGCACGTTCCTAAATAGAAGAGAGGCAGCATGAGCGATAGAGGACATATGTACGAAGACGCATCTAATCGCGAGAAGCGCTATGTGGACGTGGTAAGCCTCACCACCGCCGATGGACGGGTGACGCCCCTCGCCATTGTTTGGAACGACGGCCGCCGCTACCAGATAGACCGTGTCACCAACCGCCGCCAGGCGCACTCCCTCAAGACGGGTGGCACCGGCATGCGCTACACCATACTCGTGGAGGGCAGGCAGACGCATCTGTGGTACGACGACTACCGCGGCGCCTGGTTTGTTGAGGCAAAGCGGGAGGTGAGTCCTGGATGCTGAGTGCTGTGCCCAATGGGGGCTGCCATCTATGGTCAGGGCGTTTGGCGCCTGCGCTCCAACATGCGATCGTATTGTTGGTACAACTTTTGCGTCTCGTTCTCCAGGTAATAGTAGTGCACCACGTAGGGCACCAGCAGAGCGAGGAAAAGAAGCATGAGCCCCGCCATGCCCGGCTGCGGATACACAACCGTGGCCAGAGCGCTCACGAGCTCCATGAGCGCAAACGCAAGTGTGACAAGCAGGTGAACGAGTCGCTCGTGCTGAAAGAAGGAGATCTGGACCAAGTGCTCCCCTATTACCTCGTCCCAGCTCAGAGCATCGGAAGGGTTTTCCAAGAGCGCGTCGATGCGCATACGATACGACACGAGCCGCTTTTTCATGACCTGTCCCCTCCGTCCTCCCGTACTTTGAGCGTGCTCACAGCAGCTTGCCCAGCCGCGGCACGAACCTAACCACGTGCGTGAGCAACACGGATCCGCCCAAAGACACGCAAAACAGAAGCGCCTCGAATACGGGCGATGGCACCACAAATGCCCCCAGCCCCAGCAATACCGCATGCACGAACAGCGGGTGCAATACGTATATGCCAAAGCTGTCGTTTGCCAAGCGCTCTACCAGCGACCCGCTGCGCACAGGGGCGTCGCCTTCGAACCTTCTCAACAGCATAAGAACAAATACGGCGTATGCGCACGAGAAGCAGCTACCCTGCAAAAACACAAAGCCGCAGTCGCCATGACCGCCAAGAATGCCCCACAGGCTCACAAGCAGCATGACGCACAGCGACAAGGTGCCGCAAACTGCCACCTTCCAGTTGAGCCGGGCGTCTCGCAAGCATGAGCCTACGCAAAGGTTGGCGACACCGATTGCCACGTTTGTTCCCCAGGCAGCGAATCCCTGCGTGTACAGATATACCTCGCCACCTTTGAGGGTCACCCAAAGGCGGGCAAAGGTGGGGACCACGAGCACCACGGCGCATAGGACAACTGTAAAGATCGCAAACCCCCTTTTGCCGACACGAGCCTGCATGGCTCGCAGACTGGGCACGAACACATACACGCCCAATAGTGCGTACACGTACCACAAGTGGTCCCACGTCCGAGCGGTTGCCACATCCACAACGGCACGCCATAGCACTACGAGCGACAAGCCACTAGGGTCGCTCAGCCCCATCCACAGCTCCTCGAGCAGCGCAAAGGCAAGCCCAAACGTGGCGAGCACTGCCGCCATGCGCATGACGTAACGCCGCACCTCACGCCATCCCACGTGCTTGGACTCATCAAGAAGCAGATATCCCGTAATCATAAAGAAGGCCGGCACCGCCCAACGACCAAAGACTATGCCAAGCGTCGCATAGGACACGAGCCGCGCCGTCCCCACCTCGACCGCGAGTACCGTGCTCACAAGCACGTGGAGCAGCACGACGCCACAGGCCCCCAGGGCACGAGCCCACTCTATCCATCCCATGCGGCCTTTGCCCAAGACGACCCCACTCCCACATAGTTAATGCCCACAAGAAAAGGGACAGTCCCCATCTGCCATGTCCGGCAAAAGAAGGACTGTCCCCATAATACCCAACTAGTCAGCCAAAGGTGTTGGCTTACTCCTCGGCCGGCTCCTCTTCCTGCTCCTCGGCCGGCTCTTCTATGGCCTCGGGCTCGGCCTCCTCGGGCAGATTGCCGCGGCGACGGTTGCGCTCGTTAATCTCGTCAGCCGTGAGGATGTCCTCAATGCGGAGGTTGACGCCTGCGATGTCCAGGCCCGTCATGCCAGTGACCTGGTTGATCACGGCGTTCTTTACGTCATCGAACACCTGAGGAGCATAGACGCCGTACTCCATAAGGATGGCGATGTTCACCTTAACGGTGCTCTCGGGGGTAACCTCCACGGTAACGCCCTTGCGGATGTCGCGTGCACCAAAGGCATCCTGCACAAAGTTGACCCAACCGCCCTTCATGCCAACCACGCCGGGAACCTCGCGGACGGCGATGGCGACGATCTTCTCGATTACGCCGTTGGAGAACGTGAGGGAGTCCTCGCTGGTCGTGTCTTCCTCTTCGGCGGTCGCAATGATGTCTTGGGTAGCCTCGTCGGTAGCCACCAGCGTTTGTGCCTCTTCCTGGACGATGGTTTCGGTGCTCATATTTCGTTCCTTTCTGCGTGGCAACCCACGCGTTGACAAAACCCTACGTTATGACTGTTCGCGATCGTTATCAAACAGCCCTTGGATGAAGCGGATTATCTTTGGGTCTCCGTCCATCACCTGACCAACGGCAACGCCGACAAATACCAGCAAGCAAATGAGCAGTACGCGCAGAGGTCCTATTATGAATACCATAATCGATATTACCAGCGCTAGCACTCCTCCCCAAAACGCATGCTCGTGGCCCGGGAACGTGGTATGCACCCATTCCATGATGGAGTGACGCGCCTCCTTTATGCGCTGTCCGCTTGGAACCTTAGGTGTGACAGCGTCCGCATTGGGATTTGAGGGTTCGTTAGCATCCTGCACGTTGGCAGTTACCGTGGGTTGTGCCGTCTGTGGCGCTTCGACCTGGGCCTCTTGGACCTGCGAATCAACCGTCATTGTTACCTTGGGCTTCGGCGCAGGAGCGGGCTTGGGGGCAGGCGCGGCCTCGGGCTTCGGCGCGGGCTTTGGTGCAGCGGCGGGCGCGGGGGATGCGTCCTGCGCCACTGCTACGTCAACCTTTGGCTTGGGAGCACTTGTGACGGCCTTCTTTGCGGGTGCCTGATTCTGAACAGGTACTTGGCTTTTAACAGGAGCCTTCTCTTGAGCAGAAGCTTGCTCCTGGGCGGTCTCCACCTTTACACGAGGTGCCTTAACCTCAACGCTGCTCTTTACGGCCATGAGCTACACCTCCTCCGATGCGTTAGCCTGATCGTCTGCCGCCTGTTGTTCCAAGGCATCTGTTTCGGGCTCGGACTCGGGCCTCTGCACATCCGTCATGGCTATGGTAATGCCGTCTTCTGGGTAGGACGACTGTGCCTCAGATGAGCTTGAATCACCTTCGCCCGTGTCCACGTAGGTGGAGAGGCTGCCGCTCTGCTCTGGCTCGGTAAAGGTAATGCCAATGGAGCGCACGCAATCGCCGCAGATCTTTGACAAGCCCTGCTCGAGCTCGGAGTGCAGGATGGCCCCACGGTCCAAAACGTTAACGGGCAGGTGCGGCACAACCTTAACGTGTACCCTCACGTTGCCTCGCCTGCCCATGCGCACGCGTACGTTAGATACGGAGCAGGTGCCATCGGCCTCGACCACATGACGTGTCTGAGACACTATGGCGGTGCGGGTAACCGTTATCTTGTTGCCACCCACCTCGGCAACGACCGTGTCTCTGGGGTTACGCGGCGCAAAGAGCGATACGAGCAAGCAGATTACAAGTCCCACTCCCGTAATGCACACAAGGACCTCAAGCGCTATGAAGTACCACCGCACTTCCAAGATGAGCGAGCGCGCCGTAGCCGTCCATGGCCCGACCCATACAAGCGAGAGCGCCGCCAACGAAAGGATTCCCGACAACCCAAACAAGAACATAAAGAGCCGCTTATACCAAGCCATAACCAAACCCCTTCGTCTAGAACGTTACAAACAGCATAAACTTTTGTGATAGCATACCCCTTGTAGGACTCTTGCGCCTTTACGTTCCGACGAAGAGTCCGTTTGCAAAGGCAGCCGAATGCACGTTGTAAGTATGACGGCCCTTGCGCCTACGTGGCGGCAGGATCACCACCGCTGTTAACCGTTTGCAGGAGCTTTTGCATTGCCGTTTGGTCTACGACCTCGTACCAATAGCCATCCAGCATGTCGGACGTTGTAGGTATTGAACAACTATATACCGTTGGATTCGCCAGCTTAAACCTTAGGAACAGGGGCACAAGGTTGTAGCAACGCATGTCGGTGCCAATGAGGGCACCGATCTGTTCCAGCGCCTTTGGCACCTCGCGGGGCGAAAGCGATAGCACGCGGTTCATGATGGCCGTAAAGAGGACTCGCTGGTTCTCTTGGCGCTGATAGTCGCCGTCCTCAAAGCCGTATCGGGTGCGCGCCAACGCCAGCGCCGTGGCACCATCAAGAGTCTGCATGCCCGAGCTAAGCACGAGGCCGGTATAGTCGGGATCGTACACGTCCACCGGAACGTTTACCGTCACGCCTCCAAGGTAGTCCACCAACCCCACCAATTGCTCAAAGTGAACGACCACCACATGGTTTATGGGCACTCCCGTAAGCTTGGTAACGGCACGGACGGCACCGCCTGCGCCACCGTATGCATAGGCAGCGTTTATCTTTGACCTGCCGTAGCCCTCGATCTCCACCATGGTGTCTCGAGGTATGGACACCATGGTGAGCTTGCCGCCAATAAGATCCACGCGTACAAGAATCATGGTGTCGGTACGCGAAGCGTCCTCGCCTTCCCGAGCGTCAGAGCCAAGCGCGAGCACGTAATATGGCATGCCCGGAAGATTCCACGAGAGCGTGCCGTTTACCGTCTTCTGCTCCTCGGGCGTAAATGCCAACTGATCGTCTATGGGATGCGCCACATACCAATATGCGCCAACAACCAGGCCAATCAGAACGAGCAAGGTAAACAGGCATCCAAAGTGGTGCTTGCGCCTGCGACGTGGTGGTCGTGTTGCGTATTGCTCTTGGGGAGCGGGAGCATATGCCCCGTCGTTTATAGGCTGATTCTCGTAAGGCCGATTGTCGCGGTATGCCGCACGAGGTCTGTCGCTGTTGCGCTTCTTGCGCCTGCGCAGGATAGGGCCACGAGGCTCCTTGATGTATGGTTCCGGTGGTGGAGCTTCGACTGCCGGGCGCACCTGGGTACGCGGCATCTCTTGGGTTGAGCCACGACCTTGCCTGGTACTCTGCGCCATGCCGTCGCGCCGCAGGGTATGGCCGCTTCGCACCGCATACGACTCGTTGGGATAGGCAAAGCCTTCTTCCACGCCCTGGTCCATGGAGTCATACTCGTCGTCCACGAACGAAAAGCTCCCCGGTCCGTCCTCGTCATACTGATATTGACGTGTGGCGTCGGGGTCATAACCTTGGGTATCGATCTCGTCGTAGCCCTCGTACGGATTCTTTGCACTCATGGCACCGTCCTCGTTCTGGTTTGTTTGATGGCTGTTCGGGTGTCACGTATCCATTGTACGCCCGTTTGCGCACGCGCATAAAACCTCTGAAATAGTGGCGCTAAACGCAGGGCGCCTCCCGTTCTACGGGCAGTGGAACGGGAGGCGGTCCCCTTTTAAACTAGCACTTGGAACTCGCTAGAGCGTGGCGTAGAGGTTGCGCACTCCCTTGTTGGTCTTGTTTTGCAGCACGATTTCGATGGTGTTGTACTTCTTGGGAATGACGGTGCCGTTCTTGATCTTTTTCCAGGCGCTCATCGTGTCTTTGCTGTAGTCAACATGGGCAACATAGATGCCCTTGAGGGTCCATCCGGAAGCGGCCTTTACGCTGATCTTCTTGTTGCCAATCTTGTTGAGCGCACCGCGAATGCGTGAGTCCTTCTTTACCTTGCTGAGGTAACTGGTCTTGCCAATCTTGAGCTGCTTAACGGGGCAAACGTACTTTTTTACCACGACGGTAATCTTGTACTTCTTGCCGTTGTAGGTAAAGGTGACCTTGCTCTTGCCCGGCTGATAACCGTTGATAACAAGAATGTCCTTATTGTTGTATGTGTCAGAGTACGAGTAGGCCATTACCTTGGGAAAGTTGCTCTGTGTGGTGTCGGTTATGGTGCCCAGTTTAGCGGTGTATGTTTGACTCACTTGGCTAATAACGCTCTTTCTGTCCCATGCGGTTCCGGCACCAACTGGTTCATAGCCCTTGGCGTCGCCAATGTACATGGTAATGGTGCTGCCGTTTTTGAGCGTCGTTATGGATTTTGGATCTTTGGGTCCCGCCGCATACGCCGCCTTAGGTGCGCAGGCAAATGCGAGAACCATAAGAAGTGCCATTACAATCCCACGTACGCTTGCCTTGTTTCTGCTGTTCATAGCCCCTCCTTTTGCCGAACTTGCAACAAGTTTAACACTGTTTTCAGCTTGAGGATCATTGCTCGGCGCACAGCACAACTGCATGCGCCAAGAGGCGTATTGGGCTAAGCGCGACGATCATCCCACTGGCCACAACGCTTGAGGAGGCGGGCTCGTATGAGCAGATACCAAGCTTCAACGCGCTCGGAAAGGGCGGTGGACCACACGTTTACATATCCGCCATGTGCGCATGCCGCAAGCATGTCGATGGCAAGCACAAGACCCACCGCGCCAATGGGTATCTTGAGCAACAACAGGTCCTGCTCAAACGCCAGCGCAAAGAGGTACAGCACCAAGGGAAGCATGAGCAGCGCATACACTTGGTTGCGCAGGAGCTTGTACAACGCACACCCATACGACGCGCTGCGCGGGCGCAGGTCCACATAGCGCCGCAGTACCCACGACACCGCTCCGTTGAGCACCTCGCGAACGAATTCGGACGCATAGCCCGCAATCGCTTCGTATACAACAAGATAGGTGGGGTACACCATGGCGGCCACAAGACGCGCCACGCCAAGCAGCGTCCACTCCCGCGCCGGAACATATGAGCCATAGTTGTGCGGCAGCAACGGGAAAACGTTCCACCACACCCACGCAAAGAGGGCCACAAACACCACGCGCAAGACCACGGGACCCAGCAGCACGGAGCGCACGCTCAACGGCACTGGTTGAGGTGCCGCCTCGGCGCCCCAGTCCTCAACAAACGACCACGGATCATCGCCGTAGGACAAATCGTCCAGGCCGCTCTTCCAGTCCACGTCGGCAAAGCCTCGGGCTATACCGCCCGACCCTCGCTCTATAACGCGGCCTTCCATCCCCCTAAACTGGACCTTTAGCACCTTGTAAGCCTTGTTTGCCTCAACCATGCGCCTCTGCGCCTCGGCGGGGTCGAAGTGGTGCTGAGCAGCCGCATCGGGATGATACCTGCGCGCCATGTCGGTGTAGGCCTTGCGAAGCTCTTCCTTGTTATAGCGCGGAGGCAGCCCAAGGATCTCCTCGGCTGCCTCCTTAGTCATATCCTGGCGTCGCAAGGTCTACTCCGCGTCGAGTGCCTCTGCGATTTCGTCGGTAACGTCCATCGTGTTGTATACGTTCTGCACGTCCTCAAGCTCCTCCAGACGGTCGGCAAGGCGCTGGACCTTCTTTGCGTCGGCAACGCTCACCTGCGTGGGCGTGGTGGGTACGCGCGTAAGCTCGGAGCCCTTTACCTCAATGCCCTGCTCCTCAAGGCCCTTGGAGACCTCCTGCATGGCGTCGTAGGCGCACCATACGATCCACTCGTCGCCCGCGTCCTCGTAGTCGTCGCCACCGGCCTCGGCAACGGCCATCATGAACTCGTCCTCATCGGTGGCGTTCTGACGGTCGGGAACGCGCTTGTCGTCGCTCTTTATGACCTTGTCAACGGCAATGGAGCCCTTGCGCTCAAACTGGAACGCAACGGAGCCGGTGGTGCCCAAGCTGCCGCCAGAGTGCGTAAAGGCAGAGCGAACGTCGGCAGCGGTACGGTTCTTGTTGTCGGTAAGGCACTCAACATAGAATGCCACGCCAGCGGGGCCGTATCCCTCGTAGGTAATCTCGCTGTAGACTGCGGCGTCTGCGCCAGAGCCAAAGGCCTTGTCGATGGCCGCCTTGATCTTTGCGTTGGGCATGGAGACCATGCGGGCGCGCTGGACGGCGGCGGCAAGCGACGCGTTGTTGTCAGGGTTGGGGTCGCCACCCACCTTGGCGGCAACGGTAATGTTTCGGGAAAGCTTGGAGAAGAGCGACGAGCGCTTGGCGTCAATCGCGGCCTTCTTGTGCTTGGTGGTAGCCCACTTAGAGTGTCCGGACATGCACATCTCCTCACGTTTTGACTCACAAACATACTGATACTAGCGGAAATGTCCACGACTGAAAAGCGTCAACGCATAAACTGCACGGCTCCACAGCCACGAAACGCCGTTTTGGAAAAGGCGCGCCGCCTATCGAGCACCGGCAAGCGCATAGTACGCGCTCTTTTGCAGATACATCTCCTTTTCTGCATCGCGCACTAGCGCCTTGACTCCTCGCGCGCCTTCGGGACGCTTGGATATTTGCGAGGTGCCAAACGACACTTGGTAGCCCTTGCTCAAGAGGCGCTCCCGTATGCATTCCAGTTCCTGATTGGTCTTCTCCAGCGATTCCCCCTGGCAGAACGCCACGAACTCGTCGCCACCCACGCGATAGGTGTGCTGGTGTTCGAAGCATTGCAAGAGCTCGTGAGCAATCTGGCGCAGCATCTCGTCACCCGCCTCGTGACCCTTGCTGTTGTTGAGCTGGTGCAGGCCGTTGGCATCCGCATAGACGCATACGAGAGGTCCAGCCTGCGCGGAGGCGTAGTAATCCAGATTGCTCTCGTAGCTATTGCGATTTCTCAATCCCGTAAGGGCGTCGTGGGTGCTGAGGTAGGCGATCTCGTGAGCCTGAAGCAGCGCCTGGAACTTGATCCTCATAACAAAGACCACGGCGACCATGGCAACGATGCCATAGGCCACAAGATTCCACGTGTCGGTGGTCGCAATCTGGGGCGCCTTGAACCATAACGAGACGAGGCAGTTTACGGCCACGGTAATAACGGTTCCCAGCATTATGCCCAAGGGCCTCTCTACAAACAGCAAAGGGGTGAGCATTAGACAGACTATGGAGCTCACCACGGGCAATTGCGCGTTTGCTATAGACAGGCACAGCGAAAACGCGTAGAGCACAATCATAAACAAGTGCATGAGTATGGAGACCAGTCGTGATGACGTAGGCTTGCATGCTTGGGCACCAAAGGAAATCACGCCCATGGCAATGCACGACCCCACGTAGACAGACAGGTTTGCAGAGGCCTGTCCCCCGGTTATGCAACCAATGACGAGCAACACACAAAAGGCGACGCAGGCAATCGGCGCATACACCCTCATAGAGTCGTGGTTTGATTTTATCGCCTCGCTATGGACAAGGCGATACTGGTCTTTGCTCAGGCCTCCATATAGCAGCAGGCGCTTTACGTTTTGCATCAAGCTCACAATCGCTCCAAGCACTTCTTTGCAGACGCAGCAGTGGCATCCGATTTTTTGAGCGGATACCTTACGCCTCTTTTTTGAATTATTTGTTGAGGTGGCAAAACCTTCACAAACCCCAGCGGACCTTAAGCAACGTGCCCTCGCTCGTGCAGAAGACCAGACCTATAGGCTTCCAGAAGCTCGACCAGCAGTGATATGCGCTCTTGAATGCGCAGGCCAGCGTCGGTGTTGGCCACCGTTACGGGCGATGCGGTCGTGTCGTCTATAACCTGTTCGTGAGCGCTGGCTATGTCGTAGTTGCCCCGTATGGCGGCGCGAACGCCCGCAAACGGACGATGTGCCTTAAGGCGAAGTCCGCGTGCGTCCGCAATGAGCGTGTAGCCCGCTATGCCCGTGGTCTTGTGATAGGCCTCGCAGAACCCACCATCGATTACCAGCACCTTTCCGTCGGCACGCACGGGCGTGTCGCCGTCAATCTCGTGCACGGGAGTGTGCCCGTTGACTATGTGGACGCGCGGACCCTCAAGGCCAAACTCCGCCAGTATGCGGCCCGCGACCTCAGGATCGCGCACGAGGTCGAAGTATGGGTCCTGTGGCTCCACCCACGAAGCCTGATCTGCAACGTAGGCGCGCTCAAACGTCTTCATGGTGCGCCCGGCAAGCGGCGAATGAGAACCGCACCACAGGTACCACATCCAATCCAGCGCCATCTGGTCCTTTGTGGCCCAAGCCTTGCGGGCCATGCGGTCAACGTAGTCCAAGTAGGCACGCCCCGCACGCGCGGTTCCGTCGGTTGACAAGACCGAGCACAGACTCCCGTCTGGGTTGAGAGGCACGCACCCGTGAAACAGGAGCCTGCCGTTGCGCACCAAGTACGCCGAGCCATTCTCAAAGAGGAAGCGCACGTGGCTGCGCAACCTGTCCGAGTCGGCAAAGGCAGCCGCCAGCCCATCCATAACGGCGCGCTCGTCCTCCGAGAGTGCCGTGGGATTGGAGGGGTCGAGCGTGGGAAAGTCCGTGGTGGAAAGTGGCCAATCACGCCCGTCGATGCGCACCGTGCCTGCCTGCACGTCTATGGCACCAAGTAGGCAGCGGTTATTCATGTCCCATTCGGGATGGCGCGCAATGGCTTGCTCCATCAGCTTGAAGAGTATTACGTTTATGGCCTTCTCTATGCGATGCATGCGCTTTTTGCCGGGCTCGTGGGCGTAGGTGGCATCTGCAAAGAGCGCGAGCTCGCGCAGAGAGATGCCATACGAGCTCTCGAGCACCTCGAGCGTCTGGTAGTGCACGCAAGTGCGCACCACCTGCGCCATGCACACCTCCGAGCCGGCAGCCGCGCCCATCCACGCGATGTCGTGGTTTCCCCACTGCACGTCCACGCTGCCATACGCCATAAGCTCGTCTATGATGCGGTCGGGGCGAGGGCCGCGATCGAACACGTCGCCCACCACGTGCAGCCGATCCACCGCGAGGCGCTTAATAAGATCTGCCACCGAGCAGATAAAGTCTTCCGCGGCCCCTATCTCCACTATGGAGTGGACTATCTCCTCGTGGTACACATGATGAGCCGAATCCGCGCCTAGGCTCACGTGCAGGAGCTCGTCCAAGATGTATCCGTAGTCCTTGGGCAGCAGCTTGTGCACGTGACTGCGGGTATAGCCATCCGCCAAGGTACGCGCGAGGTTCATAAGGTTCACCAGCATCTCGTACGACCGCTGGGGCGTAAGCTCGCCGGAACGCTTCATGAGGTCGAGCTTCTCGTCCGGGTAATATACGAGCGTGCACAGGTCGGCACGCATGCGCTCGTCCAGCTTGTTGCCATAGAGACGTGCCACTCGCTCGCGTATGACGCCGGAGCAGTTGTTATATATATGCGTAAAGGCCTCAAGCTCGCCGTGGATGTCGCTCACAAAGTGCTCGGTGCCGCAGGGGAGGTTAAGGATGGCGCGCAGGTTTATTATTTCGGTATATGCCGTACGCCTTGTGGGAAACTGCTCTGCAAGAAGGCTTAGGTACTTGAGGTCACTCATGCCGCTTCTCCTCCATGGTCGTTGTTGGGTGGCGCCTGCATTGCGCTAGCCTTCCAAGTCCAAGCTGGCAACGATGCACTGCCAGATGGCGAGGGAGCCCTCCGAGTTGGGATGCAGCCCATCCGAGCAGAACTGCTCAAACGTGAGGGCCTGGCTCGTATCCACAAACACATAGCCCTGCTGCTCGCAAATCTCCCTTAGCACCTCGCCCAGCTGCGTGGCGGGCTCAACCAACATGCTCGTGGGCCTATAGTCGCTTACCGGCGACAAGACCACCAACACCTTGCATGCCGCTGCCGCATTGGCAAGGCCTTCGGTCGCGTTTTGCCTGAACTCGTCCACGCCGTAATAGCCCGCGTCGTTTGTGCCCAGAGCCACAAACACCACGTCCGCCCCGTTGCCCAGCCACGCGTCGGGGTTCTGCGCAAGACGCGCCATAAAAGAGCCGTTGATGCCCGCGTTAACAAAGTCGGTGACGCCATGCTCCTGTGCATAGGTACGAAACTCGTTTGCCCAGCATATGGCCTCATGGCCGCTCTCGTAGTGCACGTCCCCTTGGCCGTCATCGTATATCACCGTACCCGCGCGGTCTATGTCGTGGTCCACGTAGCCGCCGGTACCGTATCCTGCCGTAATGCTGTCGCCCACCAAACGCACGGATTGCACGGAACCTGCCAAGAAGAGCTGGGAAAGGGTGAGGTTCATGACATCTGGCTCCTCTGTTTGGCTGGTGGTCTTTTCTGGCTCTACGCTCGCTGGCCGCTGTGGCATTAGATTTGCCACCTGTGGTGGCACAAGCTGGGGAAACAGCATGGCGGCAATTATTAGATAGGAGAAGGCGATTACCACAGTGCCCAAAACAAGCAGCGCTATGACTGGGGCTTTGGACCCACCTTTGCCCTGCCTGTTGGTCGATGCGTCGCGCACCATGCGCTCCTCCCTGCGCGTGTTTTGATTCTATGAGTATAATGCATGAACTGACACGATGTGACATGCGGCACAACGTTTCCCGGAAAGGGTGTGTCACACATGGCGGCGGATGGGAGGGGCCATGCCCACATGGGACTCGGATCAGTATTTGCGGTTTGCTCGCGAGCGGACTCAACCCGCTCGCGACCTTGCAGCACGACTTGACGTACCTGCAGGAGAGAGCGTGCTCGACTTGGGATGCGGTCCGGGAAACTCAACGGCCGTGCTCGCCAAGCTCTTTTCTGGCGCGGCGATAACGGGGGCCGACAACTCCGACGCAATGTTGGCGCGTGCGCGCGTTGACCATCCGGAGCTTTGCTTCGTTCACCTCGACGCCACGGGCGACCTTTCGGCATTTGAGGGCCAATATGGTCTGGTGTTCTCCAATGCGTGTCTGCACTGGATCCCCGACCACCAAAGCCTCATTCCACGTTTGATGCGTCTGCTCAAGCCGGGCGGAACGCTGGCTGTACAGGTTCCTGTAGCGAAGCGGATGCAGATGTATAGCGAGGTTGTGTGGCCGATTGTTGAGCAGCCGCGATGGCGTAAGCTGCTGATTGAGCGACCGGTCTTTGGCACCTTGGCAGCCGATGAGTACCTCGACGTGCTTTCTGGGTGCGCGAGCGACTTTGACCTATGGGAGACCACCTACTACCACCTGCTTGGCGAGCCAAGGGAGGTCCTGGAGTGGTTCCGAGGTTCGGGATTGCGACCATATCTGCAGCAGCTTGAGCCGGATGACGCTGAGGCGTTTGAGGGCGAGGTGCTCGAGCGCATTGAAGAGGTCTTTCCACGGAGGGCTGACGGAGGCGTTACCCTGCGCTTTCCGCGGCTCTTCTTTGTTGCGCGCAACTGATAGCCAATGAGTCAAAAGGGGTTACCACTTTTGACTCACCCCAACAGCGAGAGAGGATGACACCATGCAAAGCATCACCCAAATACCCGGCGTGCTGGCAGCGCACGCCACAAATGAAGAAGGCGGCACCGGATGCACCGTGCTCGTGTTTCCGCAAGGCGCCGTGGGTGCCGTGGACGTGCGCGGAGGTGCCCCGGCCACGCGCGAGACGGATCTTCTGCGTCCCGAGGAGACGGTGCAGGTGCTTCATTCCGTGGTCCTGAGCGGCGGAAGCGCATACGGCCTTGCCGCCTCGTGCGGTGTGGCAGAGGAGCTTGAGCGCGCGGGGATGGGCATCAACGTGGGCGTGGGCGTGGTGCCCATCGTGAGCAGCGCTTGCTTGTTTGACCTCGTCGTCGGAGACCCGTACGCACGCCCCACGGCAGCAGACGGTGCCGCAGCTACACGCGCCGCCCTTGCGCAGCAAGACGTACCGGCCACTGAGCGCAAGCCGCTTGCGCAAGGCAACGTCGGTGCGGGAACGGGTTGTTCGGTGGGAAAGCTCTGCGGTCCGTGGCGCTCCATGAAGGCGGGCCTGGGGGAGTCCGTGCAGGTCGCAGGGGATGTGGTGTGCGGCGCGGTGGCCGCCGTCAACGCTTTGGGAGGCGTGGTGGATCCTCAAACGGGCCAGCCCATCGCAGGGCTTCTCTCGCGCGATGGGTCTGGCATCGTTGACGTGGTGGACACGGCACTTGGCTTTATTGACGGGACCGTTGAAGACGACCCCGATGGTCTCTCATGGCTGCGCGCCAACACCACGATCTCTTGCGTGGTTACCAACGCAAAGCTCACAAAGGCGCAGGCCACCAAGGTCGCCCAAATGTCGGCCGACGCCTATGCGCACACCATTCGTCCCGTCCACACCACCAATGACGGAGATACCGTGTTTGTGGCCTGCACCGGCGAGGTGGATTGCCACGTGGACGTTGTGGGCATGCTCGCCACACGCGCGTTGGAGCAGGCCATTGCAAACGCCGCATACAATGCCGAAGCCGCCTACGGCCTCAAGGCCGCCCGCGACTTTAAGTGAGCCAAAAGGAGTTACCCCTTTTGGCTCAGACCATGACGAGGCGAGCGTTGCTACCGTTGGGCCCGGCCTTCACCTCAATGCGGTTCTCGATACGCTTCTCCAGCTCTTCCACGTGGCTGATGATAGCCACCAGGCAGTCGCCCGAAGCCAAGTCCGAGAGCACGCGCATGACCAGCTCCAGCGATTCGGGGTCAAGCGTGCCAAAGCCCTCGTCTATGAACACCGTGTCCAGATGCATGCCACCCGCCCGCTGCTGAGCATAGTCCGAGAGACCGAGCGCCAGGGAGAGCGACGCCTCAAACGACTCTCCGCCCGAAAGCGAGGACACGGGACGGCGCTTGCCCGTTGCGTAGTCAACGACGTCGAGCGAAAGCCCGCCCTTGCCGCGGCTCTCGCCCTCGGCGTTTCTTACCAGCTGGTAATGGCCGTTAGTCATGACGGAGAGCCGCTTGTTTGCGCAGATGACGATCTGGTCAAAGTAGAAGCCGAGCACATAGCGCTCGAACGAGATGCGATTGGTGCCACTTGCCTGTCCACGTGCAATCCTAGAGACGCGATCGGCTGCGCGAACGGTGTTCTCCAACCCGGGAAGGGTCTGGGCAATGGAGCGCATCTCCTCTATGGTCTTTTGGTTCATGCTCACCCGTGCCTGCGCGGCGCGCACTTCTCGGTCTGCCTTGCGCTCCGCAGACTGGGCCGCCATAAGGGCACGCTTTGCCTTTGCGGAGCTAGGCGCATCGTCGCCCTCCTTCACCCCCAGCTCCTCCAGACGTGCCAGACGCTCTTTTACCATGGACGTAACGGAAGCCTGGTCGGTGAGCGCCTCCTCGTAGGCCTTGCGGGCAGCAGCGAGCTCTTGCTCCATCTGGGTGCGACGCTTTGCAAGGGCACGCAACTCCCTTTTGGCCTCGTTGTGCGATGAGAACGTAAGGCTTGCGGCAACTTCCTCCACGCGTGCCTTGGCCGATGCCAGATCGGCCGCCGCCAACTCACACGAACCGGCAAGCGTTACGAGCTCCTTGCGCACGTCCGCAAGGGTGCCCTCGTCCTTTGCGAGCTGGCTACGCAGTGCTTCAAGCTCCTCCAGCTTGGCCGCAAGCGCACTCTCGCGCTCGCTTTGCTCTGCCAGCTGGTCGCTCAGCGTCTGCCGCAACTCGGCAATTTTTCCTATGCACCAGCGCTCCGCCTCGGTGGGCTCGCCACTCGGCACATCCCCCACAAGCTCCTGGGCACTCTTTACGCACGCACGGGAGCGCTCGCTCACCTGTGACTTAAGCGAAAGGTATGCGTCCTCGCTCGCACGCAGGCGCTCCTCTGCCCTTTGCTGCTTGTCACGAGCCAATGTGAGGGAGCTTCTGTCTGGAGCGACGTTGCTCGGCGTCGCCGGATGGGGATGGTTGGTGGATCCGCACACCGGACACGGACGACCCTCGGCCAAAGACGACGCCACAAACGCTGCGTCATCGGCAATGAGCGCCACAAAGAGGTCGTCTGCCTCTTGACGGGCTTCGTCGGCAGCACGTCGAGCGCGTTCTACCTCGGCGGCACGACTCAACAAGTCCGTACGGCTGCTCACAAGATCCGACAAGTCCTTGGAGATTTGCTGCGCCTGCTCCGAGCGACGCTTGAGGTCCACCAGCTCCATGCGGGCTCGCTCCAGCTGGCCCGTTACGTCCTGCACCACAGAAAGCTCCACCCTGGCGTGCGCCACTGCCGCCTCCAGGCGCTTACGCTCCTTCTCGAACGAGGTCCTGCGCTCGCCTAGCTCCTCGCTCTTCTTGGCCGCCTCTTGAGCTTGCTTGCGACGAACCTCCAGCTCGTCGTAGCGAGGAAGCGAATTGGTTATCTCCGCCTCCTTGGTGAGTAGAACCTTGTGCTGCTCGTCGTACCCGGCACTCGCCTCATCAAGCGCCGTGCGGAATATCTTTACGTGCGCATTTGCCTGCGTGAGCTTGCGCTTCGCCGTCTCGGCGGCCTCCAAGGCCGCAACCATGTCCTCCGCGGTACGGAGTCGTATGCGTGCCTCTATGGTGGCCTCACGTGCCTCGTCGCGAACCAGCTCGGCCTCCTTAATCTCGTTGCGCTGGCGCTCAACGATGGCAACCGCCGCATCTATGCAGTCGTTTGCCGCCAAGGCGGGATGGGGCTGGCTCAACACGCGCTGAGGCTTGTCATGCACCTCTATGACGCCGCGGTCAAGGCGGGCAATGCAGCCATCAAAGTCGCCTTGCGCCTTCTCGAGCTTCTCGTGGGCATCCTTGGCCATCTGCGCCAACTCAGCCGCAAATCGATCGAGCTCTTCGGTCCCAAATATCTTGCGCAACACCACCTCGCGCTCAGACGGGTCGGTGCACAACAGGTCCCTAAAGGCGCCCTGCGCAATCATGGTTACCTGGCGGAACTGCCCATAGCTCAGGCCCAGAAGGTCGATTATGTACTCGTTTACCTGGCGAACGTTGCTGCCCAACGTTACGTCTCCATATGTAAGCTCGGCGGTTGCCGCACGGTCCACCAGCTGAGACACGCTCTCGCCACCCGAGCGACGCCGCGCGAGCTGTTGCTGCGGTCTGCGGGTGACGACGTAGGTCTTGCCCGCGTGCTCAAAGGTGAGCGACACCTCGGTGGGCGTCTGTGCATCGGCAAAGTCACTGCGCAACGTACGCACGTCTCGGCTTCCGGACGACTCGCCAAACAGTGCAAAGGCGATGGCGTCAAAGAGCATCGTCTTGCCCGAGCCCGTATCGCCGTAGATTAGGTACAGGCCGTGGTCCCCAAACTGCGAGAAGTCTATGTCCACGCTTCCGGCATACGGTCCAAACGCCGAGAGCTTGAGCTCGAGTGGCCTCATACCTCATCGCCTCCCTTCGAAAGCACCTTCTCAAAGGCGTCGTCGACCAGCTTTGCCTCGTCTTCCGAGAGCGGCTTGCCAGCTTGGAGCTCAAAGAACTCACGGAAGAGGTCGTTCATGTTTTTGCTCAAGTCAACCTCGGTGGGTGCCTCCATTACGCCCGCAGCACGGGTGATGGCGTTGTCGAACGTCACCTGCTCGAGATTGGGCCACATGCGCCTAAGACGGGCCACCACGTCCAGAGGGTCGTCGTCGGTGACGACGGCGTGTACAAAGTCCTGTCTGCGTGCCTCGTCCTCCTGCGCCGCCATGCGCAGAAGCTCGTCTACCGAGCCCTTCTGGATTCTGAAGTCTCGCAGCGGCTCAACGGGCACGAGCTTGAACTTAACCCGCGTACCCTCATCGGTCTTCTTTATGCCCACAACCACAAACGACTTGTTTTGCGATACCTCCGAAGACGAGAGCTTAAGCGGACTTCCCGCATAGCGCACCTCGTCACGCCGCATGCGCTGTGGCCCGTGGATGTGTCCCAAGGCCACGTAGTCAAAGCCGTCGAACACCCTCACGTCCACGTTGTCCAGCGTTCCCAGCGACAAGTGCTCCGACTCGCTGCGCTCCGGCGAGACGCCCGAATTCGTCACGAACTGATGGGCCACGCACACGTTTGGCCGCAGAGAGAACTCAGGCAGCGAGCGTGCATGATCGAGCACCAGCGCAAGGGCCGTGTCGTAGTTCACCACGCTCCCCGCATCCAGGTCCTGTTCAGCCGCCCACGAGCGTACGTCCGCGGGACGCACGAACGGTATCAGCCAAAAGTTTACGCCCTCCACGACCACGGGCTGAATCTCGCCGCGCAGCTCGCCGGCAATGTGGATGCCCGAGAGCGCGATGAGGTCCGATCCAACGGCCAGGCGCGCCCCGGAGTCGTGGTTACCGCTCACCGCCAGCACGGGAACACGCAGCTTGGCCATGCGCGTGATGAAACGGTCCCATTGGCGCACCGCAATCTCGGATGGGTTGGGGCTCTCGTAGATGTCGCCGGCGACCACGAGGGCCTGCGCCCCCGAGCGCTTGGTAAGGTCTACGAGCTGCGATAGCACGTGTTCCGCGTCGGGCTCAAGCGACATCTGCGCCAGCTTGCGCCCAAGGTGGAGGTCTGAGGTATGAATAAAGCGCATGTGCATCCTATCTCTGCATAGTCGTCGTTACTAAAGTATACCGTCTTCGCGGTCCACGTAAGGCTCTCGTGCGAGGGGCTTACGTCCAGCCGTTGCGGAAATGCATGCTATAGCTGCCTAAGCGTCGTTTCGCACAGTTCGCGCACCTCCCCCAGCAAGCGACTTCGCAGCTCATCTACTCCCGGTAGCTTACCCGCCTCATCGAACACTTCCTCCATTGCCCCAGGTACGCGCTGCACAAGCGAGGCGAGGGTCTCTACGCAGCCAGATGTATCCAGACCTACTCTCTCCATAATCGCGGCCACCTCGACGTCGTTCTTGCCGGCATATCGCTCAATCGCGCCACGACCCATCCTTCCAAAGCGGTTTTCTCCCCCAATGGGCATGGCCAAACGCCCCTTTTTTCTTAACTCGTCATAGCACAATCCCGAGGCAACGTCATACATCTTTGCAAGCAGTACGCCGCCAGCTTTTCCCAGCAAGAGGGAGTAGTTCTTTGCGTGCGCGTCTGGTGCGCCTATTGCGTAGTTATAAAAAAGCATGTGGGTGAACTGCCTGATGTTGATGGCAGCCTCGCCAGTAGTACCAAGGAGCTTGATGATGCTAGCGGTGGAAGGACCTCCGTCCTTGGTGTATTTCATATTCGGCATGTAACCAAGCGCCTGACAACAATCCTCCTGATGGACACGCACGATGGTCCCCGCTATGCCGCGCATTCTATCGTAACGCTCAATCACAAGAGCAGGTTCGTCTTCAAACGTGAGGTACGACACGTTGGCAGTAGGAATCCCGCAAAGCTGGGCTGTCCTCATGCACACATACTCATTTAATGCCTCAAGCTTATATCCACGGACGCCGTTCTTGAAGATGTGCGTGGTTGCCGCCGTTCCTTCGCATGCGCACCACACGCCGTCGCGCAAGGCAAGGGCAAACTTGCCCTGATATCCGCCAAGCGACCAGCTCTCATCCCTTCCCATCCACGAGTCGTCGTCGCTCGTCCTTATCTCCTTAAGGCGAAGCGCAATCTCGTGGTCCAAGACGGGACGATAAGCCTCCCTCCGCACTTCACGATCCTTAACGCTCCCGTTTTCGTCGCAAGGAAAGAATTGGACCGCGCCCGGACAATCACGACCAATGTGAAAGAGAAGTGCAACGGGGTTGTTTGGCTTCACGTCGAACTCGCTTGCAATGGCCATGCGCTGGCTTTCGCTATCGGGCAGAAGACCGAACAAATACGGGCGAACGACCTTCTGATTGTAAGCACGATTGGAAACAGGCATCGAGAGCGAGAGCGGTATGCCCGCGTAACCCTTACGATACGCAAAGCTCATCATTCCCGCTTCATCCTGATGAAGAATGCCTGCTGGTACTCCTTGTATCGTTACTTGCAAGTTCATTACTGCCATGGTTGCTCTCCGGTACCTTCGCGCGGGTTTATCGCAAAGTTCTCCAAGAAGTACTGCAGATGCTCTTCGTAGGACGCGGACTGGGGTGGTTTGGGTGGCTTGGGGCGTGGCTTCTTTCCCACCGTAATCGGTGCATCCTTTGGTTCCGCCTGCCTCATAAACAGGCTCAGTCCTACGGCGCCGCATATACACAAGAGCTTGTCTAGCCTAATGCCCGTGGCATCCCCAAGCTCGAGCGAGGCAATGAGTCGCTCCGATACTCCTGCCGCTTCCGCTAGCTCGCGCCGCGTAAGCCCCCTCTGCTCACGCACGGAGCGCACGTATATGCCAGCTTGACGAGATATCGTAACGGGCAGGTCTTCCATTGGAATCCTCTCATGCAAAGTTTTGCACTCTAGTTTATATGCAAAACTTTGCACTTTCAAGGATATGCAGAGTTTTGCATCGATTGCACCTCCACTATGCTAGGGTGCGCTTACCGAAGTGAGCACCTCCAACATGTCGTGCGGAGTGAGAGCAGCAACGGTAGCGTGCTGTATGAGCTTGAGGTCTCCCGTTACCAAGAAGTCCGCCTGCGCGCGCTTCGCAGCCACGAGCACCAGATTGTCCTCAAGGTCGTGCGTAAGGCTCTTGTATTTGCGTGCCAGCCACACGTCACCCTCGTCAACGCCCACGGCGGTAGCCAGCTCACACATGTTTTGCACGCAACCCCACACCACCTCGCGAATGGCTTGCGCATCAGTCTCCGTCAGCTCTCCGTCCGCTGCTGCCACTCGCTTGAACTCATGCGTCAGCACATAGAACACGTCCTTCACGATTCCTGCGGGATACACGAGCGTATGACCTTGCACGTACGCGGTCTCCAAGAGCTTACGCACCGTCGCGTTCGAGCGATGGTCGCTGCAGTAGTTGTCCACCCACACATTGGTATCTAACATGAGCGTAAGACTCATTGATACAGCCCCCTCTGCGCATAGTGCTCGTCCATAGCTTCCGCGTAAAGCTCGTCCCACGGCTGCTCGTGCAAGCTTGAATCCGATCGTTCCAAACCCACCAACTGATAGAACTCATCCGAAATCTTCCACCCCGCCCACACGAGCTCCGCATGACGAGCCATATCTGCAGAATCATCTCCCCCAAAGAGCACCCGCTTTACCTCGTCGAGCGCTTCTCCGTGCTGCGCCAGCTTGTTCCACAGTGCTCTCACGACCTCCGACGGCGATATACCCTCCCCCGCCAAGACCGCATCGCCCGCCTGCTTGAGGTCCTTGTCTATGCGTACGTTGATCTGTGCCATTGCGTTTGACATGTTATCTCCTGTTTGCTTTACGGTAAAGCAAGTATATACCGAACAAATTTTCGTGTCAAGCGCCTATTTGATCGAACCAAGTTCCGGTATCACCGGCGCATCGAGGTCCGCTCAGAGGGGTAGAGTGCGGTTGGCCACCCGTGTTGGAAGCTCATGTTCTACAACCACTTCGTTCATGGTGTGATTTGCGACATTTCTAGACTGAATATGTCGCTTTTCGCATCATGAATCGAATTCATGATGTGTTTTACGACATTTCCGAGCCAGATTTGTCGCTTTCCACATCACGAGTTTTAGAGTCGGTGGAGACACGCGCCAATCATTATGCGGATCACCCCGAGAGAACCCATCTAAGGATCTGTAACCGGCGATTCCTTTGGTGGCTCAGCGGGGGTTTCGGCAAGCTTATCCAACACGCGGATGAGGTTGTTTCGCGACGTTCGCGTGTAAGGATGGTTGGGTCCCAACTTATGCTCAACTATCTGGAGGGCGCGCTCCAGGTGGGCGCGCGCGGCGGCGTAGTCGCCCTCGGCCCAGCAGACGGCGCCGAGGTTGTTGAGCAGTGTTGCCAGCGACAGCTCATCACTGCCCGCGCAATCCATCAACGCGGCAATCGTCTCCGGTACGACCATGCGCTCGCGCACAGTCTCGTATCCTTCAGTAACATCGAGATATCCATCGATGTCGGTTACTCTATTGACCAACTCGCCGTATTCGGACGGGTCAACGACCACATTATCGGCATCTAGCTGCGCCAGCACCGACTCCCGCACGACCGCATGGACCAAGTATCTCTGCGTGTCCCACTCCACCCATCCGAGTTCTACGAGCCGGTTCATGTCGTCCTGCGCAAACCCCGCCCATTCGCGTACCTTGTAATAGATCGGAACAGATACCGGGAACTGTGCGAGCAATGCCATTGCCCGCCGCTGCTCGTCTGTTATGGATGAGAGCCCGTAGAGCCTGAGGACTTGGCCTTGCAACGTAAGGTCGCCTCCCGAGCCATGCGAGCGCGCATGGCCAGTCGACAACCCCGCAGCCTTGTCGGCAAATATCCTCTCCTCATGGGCACGCCAATACGCGGAAAGGTCACCTCCCTCCGAGCGCGCCGCTCGGGCGATGAGTTCCACAAGAAGCGCGTTGCTGTCTGCTCGATTCACTATCTCCTTGGCCGCCTGGCAATCTGGCCTTGACTCTATATCCTCAATCGGACGAGGTGATCTCTCGTCAAGGTAATACGCATAGAACATCTGGAACACCTGATCCGAATCCATTGGGTTCAGGGGATACTCCTCCGCAAAGTCAAGAGCCACGCGCGTCGTAATGAGCACGCGCACGCTGGGAGACAAGCCCGTAAGAATACCCACCGCGACGTCCCCGGGATGATCGTCCATGTTGTCTATTACGAGGAGGGTGCTCTCGTTCGTGGTGCGCAGCCATCGCCGTACCGCTTCGGCGCGCTCGTCCCCTGTCGCCGACTCCGCGCCAGGAACCTCGATGGCCGAAAGATCTTCCAAGAGCTTGCCCGTAAAGCGGACCCACGCGAAGTGGCGATATGAACATACGGTACCCCCGGTCACGCGCCCAACCAGCTCGCTCACCAGCCTTGCCGCGATCGCCGTCTTCCCCACGCCACCGTCCGCACGTATGGCGACGAGCTGATTGTGCTCCAGAAGCCCCTCGACCTCTTCTAGCTCCTTCGTGCGGCCCACGAACTTACGCACCATGGGACGTTGAGTAAGCATGAGGGGAAGGTGCGACGCAGAGTCCGCCGCTCTCTTCTCCAAAATCTCCTGCAGCGCAGAGCGCAGCTCCTCGCGGAAGGTATCCGCACCAGAGTCCGTACCCCCCAAACTCAGGCCCTCGTCCGAGCGGAACCGGAGCGCCTGCAACAAGCGCATGAGCTCGCTTTGCCCAGCCGTTGCCGCCGATACGTCTTTGAGCATGCTCTCTATGGAGTCCAGCCGTACTGTCACTCCATACAGCTGCTGGTATAGCACGCCAAACCCTTGGCCAAGCGTGCGATAGATGAGCAAGTTGCTCATGAGCGCGTCGTTTTGCATCTTGCGTACGAGCTCGTCAAAGAAGGCGTTGACGATGCGCTCCTGCACGTCTGTGCTGATGTCCGCATTTGGGTCGCCGCTGCATGCCGAAGCGACGATGCGCCGCATTACTAGTTTGCCATCGCCATCACTGGCTTTGGCAAGCCCACCTTCGCTGGTAGCAGAAGCGATGATGGCCCTTCTTACCGGCCGGATGATAACGCATGGGTCGCTCTTGTCGTGCTCGACCTTGTCGAAGGCGCTCCATAAGGAGCTTGAGACTGCTTGCGTTACACGCTGATCCAAGTTTGGATCCCCAGACGAAACCTTGAGGGCGCTGCCCGCCGCATCGGAAAACGCCTTTGTGACTGCATCGGTAACGGCGGCATCAACCCCAGCCGCGACCGCGATGCCAGCAACGGGACCAAGCGCTGCCGCAGCGGCCGCTGTGGCGCCTGCCTTGACGATGCTTCCAGCCACACTTGCGGGATCTAGCTTGATGCTCATGGGGACTCCCCTCAATCACTTGGGAATACCCATAAGTCTAACAGATAGCCACTCCTAGGCGCGATAGCTTGCACGACGGGCAGGACGTACGTACGAGACTGTTGTTAGGATTTACTGGTCGG
>JAUMWL010000026.1 GCA_030529665.1 Coriobacteriales bacterium | reverse complement strand
CCGCTGCCGCGCGCAGTTCCGCAGCGCAGCGAGGACTGTTTGAGCACGGCTCGGCAAGGCCGCAACCGCCCACGCGACACGGCGACCCAAAGCGCACAATCACAAGTCTCGTTTCGTGTCGTTCGTCTCTCAAAAAACAACGGTATACTCAATGGGTACGAACGTGTGGATTCGGGAAGGGAGACGCTATGAAAGCACGCAGGCCGATTCTTTTGATTCCGTTATTTATCTGCCTGTGCCTCGGGCTTGCGATTGTGCCACGTGTGGCACGAGCGGAGGACACGGAACCGGTGCCCATATACAAGACGCTCGACGAGCTTGAGGGCAAGACGATTGCGTATATAACCGGCAGCGTGTACGACAAAAAGCTGGAGGCCAAGGTAAGCGGCACCAAGGCGGATTGGTATCCCAGCCTGTCCGACTGCATCGCTGCCGTGGAGGCCGAGAAGGCCGACGCTGCGGTGCAGCTCACGTACCCCTGCGAGCTTGCGGTCAATCGCAAGGGTGGTACGGTGGCCATGCTGCCCGAGGACGTGGAGCCCGTGGAGGAGGCGTACTTCTTTGAGCATGGGGACCCTCGGGTGGAGGAGTTCAACAAGGTGCTCAAAGAGTTTGTGGAGGACGGCACCGTAGAAGAGCTTACCAAAAAATGGGTGGGTACCGACGAAGACGCCAAGACCCTGCCCGAGCAGGATTGGGACGCACCAAACGGCACGCTCAAGTTTGCCACCTCGGGCGTCGTTGAGCCGCTGAGCTACGCGGGATACAAGGGCAAGCCCACAGGCTACGACGTGGACCTTGCGCTGCGCATTGCCAAGGAGCTGGGGTATCACCTCGACGTGTCCCTCATTGCCATGGATGCCATCTTTGCGAGCGTGGAATCGGGAAAGGTGGACTTTGGTGGCGCGCTCACCAACACCCCCGAGCGCGCCGAGATGGTGGACTTTACCGACCAGGTAATGCCATGCGCGGTCTCGGTAATCGTAAAGGCCGAGGAGGAGTCCAGCAGCACCGCCAGGCCCGAGATCAGCAGCTTTGACGAGTTGGATGGCAAGACCATCGGCGTGCTCAACGGTGGAATGTACGACAAGCTTATGGAGAAGACCCTAAACGGCACCTTTGAGTTCTCGCGCTTCAATGCGGTTGCCGACGGCATTGCCGCGCTCAAGGCGGGCAAGGTCGATGCCTACACAGACTGCGAGCCCGTATGCCAGCTCGCCGTAAGTCGAAACGAAGGCGTCTGCCTTATGGGCGAGCCATATGCAAAGGACGACTATGGGTTCTTCTTCAAAAAGGGGAGCGAGCTCACAAGTAAGTTCAACCCCATTATTGAGCGCATGTGGTCCGACGGCACCATAGAGAAGCTCAAGGCCAAGTGGACGGGGGCAGACGAGGATGCAAAGACCATGCCCACCCAAGATTGGGAGACGCCAAACGGCACGCTCACTATGGCAACGAGTGCCCAGCTCGAGCCGCTCACCTACATGCGCGACGGCGAGGTGGTTGGCTACGACATAGAGGTCGCGCTTCTAATTTGCAAGGAGCTGGGATACGGCCTCAAGATAGTCCCGCAGGACTTTCCGGCCATGCTGGCGGCGGTGCCTCAGGGCAAGGCCGACTTTGGCGGCGGCGGCGTTTCCATTACCGACGAGCGCAAGCAGAGCATGGACTTTAGCGTGCGCGACTACGACGGAGCGGCATCGCTTGTGGTGCGCGAGGTGAACTCTTCCGCAGGCGAAGGCGTCGTAGACATGTTTGGGTCCCTTGCGGACTCGTTCCGCAAGACCTTTGTTGAGGAGGGTCGCTGGCGGCTTATCGCAAGTGGCCTGGGCATAACGATTCTCATTAGCCTGTGTGCGGGCGTGCTGGGCACGCTCTTGGGGTTCGGCACCGTGCTGGCCCGTCGCAGCGGCGTTCGCTGGGTCGGCAAGCTCGTGGACGGTTACAACGCGGTCATTGGCGGGGTGCCGCTCGCGGTGGTGCTCATGGTCCTCTACTACGTTGTGTTTGGTTCCATGGACATCGCGGGAGAGATAGTGGCAATCTTGGCCTTTACCTTGGCCTTTGGTTCCGTGTCGGGCTCCACCATGTGGACGGCCGTTCGAGGCATGGACGCGATTCAGGAGGAGTGCGGACTTGCGCTTGGCTATACGCGCAGGCAGGTCTTCCGAAAGATCATATTTCCGCAGGCAGCCCAGCAGTTCCTACCGCAGCTTTCCGGACAGTTTGTGAGCCTGGTAAAGGACACCTCCGTGGTGGGCTTCATAGCCGTGCAAGACCTCACGCGCGCGAGCGACCTCATACGTGCTCGCACCATGGACGCGTTCTTCCCGCTCATCTCAACCGCCATTATCTACTTTGTGTTCTGCCGTATTTTGGCGTGGGCGCTTGGCAAGTTTGCCGCACGCTTCGACGTAACCAACAAGCCGCGCAGCGTTGAGGGGGTCATCGAAAAATGAGCCTTATAGAAGTCAAGCACCTTCGCAAGGAATATGGGTCGGTCGTACCGCTCAAGGACGTAAACGCCTACGTAGACAAGGGCGAGGTCATATCTATCATAGGTCCCTCGGGAACGGGCAAGTCCACGTTTATTCGCTGCCTCAATCGGCTCGAGACTCCAACGTCGGGACAGATTATCGTGGACGGCGTGGACATGTGCGATCCGAACACGGACCTTCCCGCCATGCGTCGCAAGATGGGTATGGTGTTCCAAAACTACGCGCTCTTTAACCACAAGTTGGTGGTGGAGAACCTCATGATGGCCCCCATGGACCTGCTGGGCGTCTCAAAGCAGGAGGCCTACGATCGGGCGCTTTCGCTCTTGGAGACGGTGGGCCTGCGCGACAAGGCCCTCAACTGGCCTCACGAGCTCTCTGGTGGTCAGCGTCAGCGCGTGGCCATAGCGCGTGGTCTTGCCATGCACCCTGACATCCTTTTGTTTGACGAGCCCACAAGCGCGCTTGACCCGCAGATGGTCTCGGAGGTTCTTGCCGTTATTACCGGCCTTGCCGAGCGGGGCCTTACCATGCTGGTGGTCACTCACGAGATGCGCTTTGCGCGCGACGCGAGCTCGCGCGTGTTCTACATGGACCGCGGGGAGTTGTGGGAGGCGGGACCTCCCGCGCAGATATTCGAGCATCCCCTGCGCCAGGAGACGCACGACTTCGTGTTCCGCGTGCGCAGCTGGACGTGGGAGATAAGCTCCGCCACCCCCGACGTTCTGGCCATGCAGGCCTCGCTTGCGGCTTATTGCCAGCGTCAGTTTATGGGTCGGCACGCCGCCAACTCCTGTCAGCTGTTGGTGGAGGAGGTCGTAAACAACCAGCTGCTCCATATTGCGCGCAAGAAGGGAATCGCCGATCCCAGCATTCGCATTGCGCTCACAGCTGGAGAGGGCGGGGTGGACATGGCGCTGGTGGTGGACTATCGTGGCTCGCTGCTGGATGTCGTCGACCCCAATGACGACGCGTCCGACCAGATGTCTCTTGCCATCGTGCGCGGTCTTTGTCAAAGTGTGGAGAGGATCGAGCCCGGCCGAGTGCGCTTCGTGCTCAAGGGCTAGCCAAAAAACGGTGTTCCAAAGGAGAAAGGATTTATCTATGCAGTACGAAATCAAGGGCGGAAGCTTTCCCGTCGTCATCTGCCAGCTTGCCTCGGGCGAGAAGATGATCACCGAGAGCGGCTCCATGACCTGGATGACCCCCAACATGAAGATGGAGACCAAGGGCGGTGGCGCGCGCAAGATGTTCTCCAAGGCCCTCTCGGGCGAGAGCATGTTCCAAAACATCTATACCGCCCAAGGCGGCGCGGGGATGATTGCCTTTGGATCAAGCTTCCCGGGAAAGATCATTCCGATCGAGGTGGGTCCGGGCAAGGAGTGGGTCCTGCAAAAGCGTGCCTTCTTGGCGTCTGAGACGGGAGTAAAGCTCGAGACCTTCTTTAACAAGAAGGCCAGCACGGGCATCTTTGGCGGAGAGGGATTCATAATGCAAAAGCTCTCCGGATCGGGCATCGCCTTTGCCGAGATCGACGGCGAGCTTATGGAGTACACGCTGGAGCGCGGACAACAACTTGTGGTGGACACGGGCTACGTCGCCGGCTTTGAGAAGAGCGTCTCCATTAGCGTTCAGCAGGTGGCGGGCGTAAAGAACAAGCTGCTCGGCGGCGAGGGCTTCTTTAACACCGTGCTCACGGGTCCGGGACGCATTTGGCTTCAGACCATGCCCATCAGCGGCATCGCCGGCGCCATTGCCCCGTTTATCCCCACCGCAGGCTAACGGTTGGATAGGGGGTTCGTATGAAGTCATTGGAGCTCAGAAGGGGAGAGGTCATCTTCTCGCAGGGCGATCCCGGCGACTGCATGTACTATGTTCGTTGGGGCAAGGTCGGGGTATATGCGGACTATGGCACGCCCAACCAAAAGAAGCTGGCAGAGCTTGGGGAGGGCGACTACTTTGGCGAGCTGGGCCTTTTGGACGGCGAGCCAAGGTCGGCCACCGTGGTGGCCCTGGAGCTGGGCACCATGGTCAACCGCATAGACGAGGCCGAGTTTGGCCAGTTCCTTGCCCAGAATCCCCTTAAGGTCTATGCCATCATCCAGCAGCTGAGTCACAAGCTGCGCCAAACGACCAAGGACTACCTCGAGGTGTGCAAGTCCGTGTCCCACGCAGTGGGCGACGACGAGGGCCAGGTGGACGAGGCAAGCGACTACGGCTTTGAGCAGGACGACCAGCTGCGTGCGATCTACGACCAGTCCGCGACCGAGGCATAGGAGGGCATTATGGACCACAAGACCTTTTTGCGTGACGAGGTCATATTTCGCGAGGGATCGTATGCCGAGACCATGTACGAGATCACGGCGGGCAAGGTGGGAATCTACGCGCGTTATGGGACGCCAGAGCAGCAGGAGCTTGCCATCCTAGGAGAAGGCCAGATATTTGGCGAGATGGGCCTCGTGGAGTACTACGCGCGCAGCGCGACCGCGGTTGCCCTGGAAGACGCCACGGCCGTGGACGAGATCAGCAACGACGACTTTATGATGTACTTTAGGGATCAGCCCGACAAGGTCCTCTCCATAATGCGCCAGCTGAGCTCACGCCTTCGCGAGACCAACGCCAAGTACACGGAGGCCTGTCGCACGGTGTGCGAGGCAATTGAGGCAGAGAAGGCCGGCGAGCGGCGCGGCAAAGACCTAAGGTCGCGCCTCACGGGCCTGATTCGCCAGATTACGCGGCGCGACTAGGCCAATGGGAGGCACGGACATCCGTCTTACCGTATTTGGCGCACGCGGCTCCATAGCGGTGGGAGGAAGCGAGTACAACGAGTTTGGGGGCTCGACCTCCTGCTATATGGTGCAGGCGGAACAAGAGACCGTGATCCTTGATGCGGGCAGCGGCTTGTTGCATGCTCCAACCGAGTTTGCCAAGCCGCCCGTCATCGTGTTGAGCCATTGGCACGTGGACCATTTGGTTGGTCTTGGCATGTATGGACGACTCGCGCAAGCCGGCGCCATTACGCGCCTGTTTGGCCCTGCTGGGGACGACGACGAGGCGGCCGCAAGGCTCAGGGGCATGTATGCTCCGCCCTATTGGCCTCTGGAGCTTACGGAATACGCTGGCGACCTGCGCGTGCATGCCATGCCTGCGGCTTTGCGCGTGGGGCCGCTCCTCATAGAGGCCATGGAAGGCAACCACCCTGGCGGATGCTTGGTGTATAGGTTGAGCTATGGCAACAAGTCGGTCGTGTATGCCACCGACTACGAGCATGAGCCCGCGTCGTTTATGCGGCTGGCGGACTTTGCCCAAGATGCGGACCTTCTTTTGTACGACGCGCAATACTGCAACAAGAACCACGCAAGGTACAGGGGCTTTGGGCACTCCACGGATGGCAAGGGCGTTGAGCTCATGCGGCTGAGCCATGCCAAGCGGCTGTTGCTCATCCACCACGATCCCCAGAGCACCGACGAGGCGTTGAGGCGGCGCGAGGAGCGACTGTCTTGCGACGGCGCACGCTTTGCGCGTGAGGGAGAGGTGATCGTGCTGTGACCACTAGCGAGCAGGAGCGCATGGCCGCCTTGCAAGAGGAGAACGAGCGGCTGCGTGCGTCGGTAGAATCACTTCAGAGCTTCATACGCACTCGCATGGGACCCTACGTAACCTATGAGGTTCTTGACGAGATAATGAGCCAACAGGGCGGAGGCGCCATTGAGGGCGAGCGCCGCGAGGTGACCATGCTGTTTACCGACATCAGGCGCTCCACCGAGCTTTCGGAGCGTATGACGGCCACAGACTACATACGGCTGCTCAACCACTACCTAAGCGACATGATAGACATCATAGACGCATGGCAAGGCAACATCCTAGGCTTTGTGGGCGATGCCATAGTGGCCGTCTTTGGTGCGCCAAAGCCAAACGAGGAGGCTGCGTTTCAGGCGGTGGGGAGCGCGGTTGCCATGCAGCGCCGCATGAAGGCCGTAAACGCATGGAACCGCGAGCAGGGCTACCCCGCCATTCAAATGGGGATTGGCATCCATACGGGCGAGGCGATTCTGGGGTGCGTTGGTTCACAGACGCGCATGAAGTACGACATGATTGGCCGCAACGTAAATCTGGCTTCTCGCATAGAGGGCTTTACCAAGGGCGGACAGATTCTGGTGTCGAGCGAGACGCTGGAGGCGGCGGGCGATATGGTGGTCGAACGACCGGAGGGGGCAATGTGGGTAAGCCCCAAGGGCATCCAATGCGAGGTGCTGGTCCACGACGTCATTGGCTTTGGCAAGCTCCGCATCCCCGAGCAATAGCGCCACAAAGTGGCACACCGTTTCCCGGAAACGGTGTGCCACTTATATGATGCCTTGGGTCCACTTGTGGCCGCAGCTTTTGCAGAACCACTGGCTGGTGTAGTTGTGTATCTTTGTGCTCCCGCACTTGGGGCAGCGCTTTGGCGGGTCCCATAACGTTCCGCCACCTGCAATCTGATCCAGCTCCTCGTCGGTAAGGGGTATGCCCTCCAACTTTGCGAGCTCAATTAACTCATTGGGGTCCTTCGTATCCATCTCTTGCCCTCGCCCTCCTTCGTTTGCCGTTTAACATCTTATACCAAGCGATGGGGATATTCCCCTTTGCTTGGCAAACGTCCCTTTCCGGAAAACATCGTGCCATATGGAACATCCTTCTCGGAAACGTCGCGCTTCAAGAGTAGGATACAAGCATGTGCGCAAAACTAATGGAAAGGTGCTTATATGGAAAAGGGAGAGATGTCTCGTCGCTCATTCCTTTCCGCCGTCGCTTGGAGTGCCCTTGCGCTTGCGGGTTGTGGGAGCATGCAGGGCGATGAAGGCGCTGGCGAAGCCGCCCACAGGGTGGAGATGGTCACCAACGTGGGCGGTATCAACGACCAGGGGTTCTGCCAGCTATCGTGGGCTGGCTTGCAGCGGCTTCGCGACGAGCAGGGCTACGAGGTGTCGTACATAGAGTCCAAGCAGGATTCCGACTACGCCTCCAACCTCGACAAGGCCATCGACTACGGGGCCGAGTTTGTGTGGGCCATCGGCTTTGCCATGTCGGACGCGGTGGCGTTTACGGCAAAGATCAACCCCGACGTCAACGTGGGGTTTGGCATTGTGGACGCAAACACCAGCGGCGCGCCAAACCTCACTGGCGTGCTGTTTGCGGCGCAGGAGCCCTCCTTTGTGGTGGGCTACATCGCTGGCAGGTGCACAAAGACCAACCGCGTGGGCTTTGTGGGCGGCATCTCGTCCGACAACATCTATGCCTTTGAGTACGGCTACGTGGCAGGCGTAACCTACGCGGCTCGCGAGCTGGGGCACGAGATAACGGTGGACCGCCAGTACGCCGAGTCGTTTACCGATAGTGCAAAGGGCAAGTCCATTGCCCAAAAGATGTTCGTGGCTGGGGCGGACATCGTGTACCACGCTGCGGGCGGCACGGGCGTGGGCGTAATCGAGGCGGCGCAGGAGACGGACAACTTTGCCATTGGCGTGGACCTGGACCAGTCCTACCTCGCGCCAAACAACGTGCTCACCTCCGCCATCAAGCGCGTGGACCAGGCCCTTGTGGACCTCACGCCCAAGCTCATATCGGGCGAGTTGGCGGGCGGCACCGACGTGATCCTCACGCTCGCTGACGGCGAGTACATGGGCATCCCACAGAACCACGAGCACATGCCCGAGGAAGTGTATCAGGACGCCCTCGCGGTAATAGAGAAGATCCGCACGGGTGAGATCGTGGTTCCGGCAAACGAAGCGGAATACGAGACATATTTGGCGCAAGGCTAACGCAAGGCAACGAGGCAATGAGTCAGAAGAGGGAGCGTGCCCTCTTCTGGGGGAAGGAGGAACTGTGGAGGCGAGTGCTGCCTATGCCGTGCAGATGCACGGCATCACCAAGCGGTTTGGTGCCTACACCGCTCTGGACCACGTGGACCTGGACGTGCGCAAGCAGACGGTCCATGCCATCCTGGGCGAGAATGGTGCGGGCAAGACAACGCTCATGAACATCCTCTATGGGTTGTATCAGGCGGACGAGGGCGAGGTCTTTCTCAACGGGCAGAAGGTGGACATTGCCAATCCCACCACGGCCATCAACCATGGCATTGGCATGGTGCACCAGCACTTTATGCTCGTGGAGAACTTCACCGTAACCGAGAACATCATCCTAGGCGACGAGATTTGCGGGACGGCGGGCATACTGGACATGCGCCGCGCTCGTGCCAAGGTGCTCGAGCTCGTGGAGCAGTACGGGTTCGACGTGGACCCGGATGCAAAGATCGAGGACATATCGGTGGGCATGCAGCAGAGGGTGGAGATCCTCAAGGCGCTCTTCCGTGGTGCCGAGATCCTTATTCTGGACGAGCCCACGGCGGTCCTCACGCCGCAAGAGATCGATAAGCTCATCCAGATCATGGAGGACCTCACGGCGGCGGGCAAGACGATTATCGTTATCACCCACAAGCTCAAGGAGATCATGCGCTCGGCGCACGAGTGCAGCATCATCCGGCGCGGCGTGTACATGGGCACCGTGGACGTGACCCAGTCAAGCGAGGACGACCTCGCCGCGCGCATGGTGGGGCGCAACGTAAACCTCAAGGTCCAAAAGACCCCGGCGCACCCCGGAGAGGTGTGCCTAAGCATCCGGGGCCTTTCGGTAAAGGACGAGCGCGGCATCGAGCAGGTGCGCGGCCTGGACCTCGACGTGCGCTCCGGCGAGATAGTGGGCATAGCGGGCATAGACGGCAACGGCCAGCAGGAGCTGGTGGACGCCATCATGTGCATGGCCAAGGCGACCAAGGGAACCATCGCCATAAAGGGCGAGCAGATTCAGAACACCTCGCCCCGTAACGTGATTGACCATCGCATTGGCACCATCCCGTCCGACCGCCATCGCTGGGGCCTCGTGCTTCCCATGATGGTGCTGGAGAACTCTGCCCTCGAGCACCACGGTAAGGAAACCTTTGGCGAGGGCATCATGCTCGACTACGACAAGCTCTACTCCTTTACCGCGGAGCTAATACAGAAGTTCGACATCCGCCCCGCCGGATGCGAGCGCGAGCGCATGAGCGGGCTCTCGGGCGGCAACCAGCAAAAGACGATCATCGCGCGCCAGGTGGCGCACGTGCCCGACGTGCTCATAGCCTTCCAGCCCACGCGCGGCCTGGACGTGGGCGCCATCGAGTTTGTGCACAAGACGCTGGTGGCGGAGCGCGACAGAGGGGCGGCCATTCTGCTCGTCTCGTTTGAGCTGGATGAGGTCATGGATGTGTCCGACACGATCGCCGTCATCTATCACGGCCAGATCGTGGACACGTTTGAGCAGGGAACGGTGGACGAGGAGCAGCTTGGTCTGCTCATGGCGGGAGGTGGTGCCCAATGAGTGCCGTTATACGATTTATGAGGCGGCCCTTTGCAAACGCAGTGGTTGCCATCATCTTGGGCTTTGTGGTGGCGGCAGTGATTCTTGCGTTGGCGGGCTTCGATCCCCTCGCCACCTTTGCGACCCTGTTCCAAGGTGCCTTGGGCAAGCCCAAGTACATCACTAACGTAATCATAAAGGCAACGCCCATACTGCTCACGGGCGTGGGCGTGGCCTTTGCGTTCCAAACGGGCCTCTTTAACATTGGCGCGGAGGGGCAATACATCCTTGGCACGGTGGTGGCAACCATCGTGGGCGTGACCTTCAACTTCCCCGCACCCATCCAGGTACCGCTGGTGATCCTTTCGGGCATGCTGGGCGGTGCGCTGCTGGGCGCGTTCATTGGCTTCCTCAAGGCGCGCTTTGGCATCCATGAGGTAATTACCTCCATCATGTGCAACTGGATCATGCTGTACCTGTGCAACTTCGTGGTGGGAAGCGACGCGTTTCACAAGCCCAACTCCAACACGGCGTTGCCCATAAACGTCTCGGGCTACACCATGGTGCTGCCGGAGTGGAAGGTCTCGGACGAGGGCATAGCGTATTTGGTTGCCCGTCCCTGGCTGCGCGACATCCTGCTAAAGACCGACTTCAACCTAGGGTTCGTGATCGCCATTGCGGTGGCCATCCTCATGGGCGTGCTGCTCTCGCGCACCAAGCTGGGTTACGAGCTGCGCGCGGTGGGCCTCAACAAGGACGCGGCAAGGTTCGCGGGCATTGGCGTTGAGCGCAGCGTGGTTACCTGCATGCTCATCTCGGGTGCGATCTGCGGCCTTGCCGGCGCACTCAACATTACGGGTATCTCGCCCCACACCATCACGCTGCTTAGCGTGCAGGAGGGCTACGGCTTCAACGGTCTCTCCGTCGCGTTCATTGCAGGCTGCTCCACCGTGGGATGCATCCCTGCGAGCTTTCTCTTCTCGGGCCTTATATATGGCGGCATGACGGTGCAGCAGATGCTGGGCGTGCCCTCCGAGATCATTAGCATAATGATAGGAACCATCGTGTTCTTTACGGCGCTGCCGGCCATGGCCCCAAAGATTGCCGACTGGCTCGAGCGTCGTCGCCTGACCACAAAGGAGGCATAGCATGGACAACCTCGTTTTGCTTGCAGGCATTACCCTTATGTATTCCACGCCGCTCGTGTTTGGCGCGCTGGGAGGCGTCGTCTCGGAGCGCTCGGGCGTGACCAACATTGGCATTGAGGGCATGATGGTGATCGGTGCCATAGCGGCTGCCGCCACCAGCTACTTTACGGGCAATCCGTGGCTTGCCTTCCTTGTGGCGGGGCTCTGTGGCGCGCTCATGGCGCTTCCGCATGCCGTGGCGTCCATCTCGTTTGCAGCCGACCAGACCGTTACGGGCGTGGCCATCAACCTCTTTGCGCCGGGCTTTGCGCTGTTTATCTGCCGCAAGCTCTTTGACGGCGCGGCGATGTCGCCCATCGTTACCAAGCTTCCCAAGATATTTGGTGACGGCTGGATGCGCGGCACGGTGTGGACAAACGTTAACGTAAACGTTACCACCGTGCTGGCGCTGCTGCTCACGGCTGCGGTGTGGTTCGTGCTGTACAAGACCAAGTGGGGCCTGCGCGTGCGCGCCGTGGGCGAGCATCCCGCCGCGGCCGACACGCTGGGCATCGACGTGGCCAAGGTGCGCTACTCCTGCGTGCTTGTGAGCGGCCTCTTTGCCGGGTTTGGCGGGGCGTCCATGACCATTGCCATCATCTCGCAGTTTACGCAGACGGCCATCTGCGGCCAGGGCTTCATTGCCCTTGCGGCCGTGATATTTGGCAAGTGGAAGCCGTTTGGGACCTACGGCGCCTGCCTGCTCTTTGGCGCAACGCAGGCGCTCACCATCATCTTGGGCGGAGGAAGCTTCCCCGTTCCCGCCACGATCCTCTCCATGTTGCCCTACGCCATGACGCTCGTGGTGCTGGTGCTGTTTGTGGGCAAGTCCGTGGCACCCAAGGCCGATGGCGTTCCCTACATAAAGGGCAGCCGCTAATCGACGGACGGCACGCCGTTTCCCGGAAAGGGTGTTCCACATGGCACACCCTTTCCGGGAAACGGCGTTTCATATGGGAGGAAATCGTATGACAGAGACGGGACTCACGTCTGCAGAGGTGGCGGAGCTTACGCGCAGCGGCAAGGCAAACGTGGTGCCAGACAAGTCGAGCAAGAGCGTGGTCGCCATCGTGGCGTCCAATGTGTTCACCTACTTTAACGGCATATTCGCGCTGCTCGCGGTGCTTGTTGTATTGGCTGGCTCGTATAAGAGCCTCACGTTTTTGCCAGTGGTCGTGGCAAACATGATCATTGGCATCGTGCAACAGCTGCGCTCAAAAAAGGTGCTGGACGACCTCGCGCTTCTGGACGTGAGCGAGTACGTGGCAATTCGCGACGGCGTGGACACCCAGGTGGCTTCGGAGGCCTTGGTCCTTGGCGACTTGGTGCGTCTTGCAAGCGGCCAGCAGATACCCGCGGATGCCGTGGTGGTGCAGGGCGAGGCGGGCGTAAACGAGTCGCTGCTTACGGGCGAGGCGGACGAGATCCAAAAGCGTGAGGGCGACGAGCTTATGAGCGGAAGCTTTGTGGTTGCCGGCGAGCTTGTTGCGCGGCTCACGCGCGTGGGGGCTGACTCATATGCCTCGCAGCTAACCATAAAGGCCAAGGAGACCAAGGAGCGTCGGTCGCAGATGGTCGCCGACATAGAGCTCATCATCTTGGTTGCCGGCATCCTCATCATCCCCGTGGGCGGGCTGCTGTATTGGCAGGCAACCACTGCGGAAGGCCTGAGCTTTGGCGAGGCCATCGTCTCTATGGTGGGTGCCGTAATTGGCATGATTCCCGAGGGCCTGTACCTGCTGGTTACCGTGGCTCTCGCGCTCAGTGCCATGCGCCTGGCCAAGAGCAAGGTGCTGCTGCACGACATGCACAGCATTGAGGGGCTGGCACGCGTGGACGTGCTGTGCGTAGACAAGACCGGCACGATTACCAGCGACCAGATGAGCGTGCGCGAGGTGTTTGCCGCACAGGGCCTGCCAAACGATTCTGCGGCCGTGGAGCAAGCACGCGGTCTTCTTGCGCGCTACGTGAACACCGTTCCCGACAACAACGCAACCATGGCGGCCCTCAAAGACTACCTTGGTTCGGTGGCTGCGTTCAAAGACGCGGACGTGACCCCCTTTACCTCCAAGCTCAAGTACTCGCAAGTGGTCGTTGGCAATACGACCTACAGGCTCGGAGCCCCAGAGTTCATCCTGCCCAAGGACGTGCTGGACCAAAACCGCGCCGCGATGGATGAGCGTGCCGGTGCGGGCATGCGCGTTCTTGTGTTCGCCAGACTGGTGGCGGGCGACGAGCAAGCAAAGGGGAGTATCCCCAATGCTTGCCCCCTGCTCTTTGTTGCCATCGCCAACGCCGTGCGAGATAACGCGCCAGCCACCTTTGCGGAGTTCGCTCGTCAGGGCGTTGCGGTAAAGGTAATCTCGGGCGACAACCCGCTTACTGTATCCAAGGTTGCCACCGAGGCATGCATAGAAGGTGCGGACCGCTACGTGGACGCCTCCACGCTCAATACGCCAGAGGAGATCGCGGAGGCCGTAAAGACCTACACCGTGTTTGGCCGCGTAAAGCCGGAGCAAAAGAAGCAGCTGGTAGAGGCGCTGCAGGCAAATGGCCTCAAGGTGGCCATGACGGGCGACGGCGTCAACGACATCCTCGCCATGAAGGAGGCCGACTGCTCCATCGCCATGGGCGGCGGCTCCGACGCGGCGCGCCAGGCGGCTCAGGTGGTGCTGCTGGACTCGGACTTCTCGCACATGCGCGAGATCGTTAGCGAGGGCAGGCGCGACATCAACAACGTAGCGCGCTCAGCCACGCTGTTTTTGTACAAGAACATCTTCTCGTTGGCACTCGCGCTCTTCTCCATATTTGGTGTGTTTGCCTACCCGCTAGCGCCAAATCAGGTCTCGCTCATCTCGGCCTTCAACATTGGGCTGCCGGCGTTTCTTTTGGCGTTTGAGCCAAACGAGAAGAAGCAAGAGGGGCGTTTTATTATTGAGGTGCTGCTGCGCTCGCTTCCCGCCGCGCTCACGTCGTTTGTGGCCATTGCCAACATGATGATGTTTGCCGAGCTGTTTGACATATCCCAGACGGATGTGGGCACGGCAAGCACCTACCTGCTCTCTGTGGTGGGATTCTTGATTCTCATCAACATTATTCAGCCGCCCAATTGCTATCGCGTGGCGGTGCTCGCGGTGTGCCTGGTGGGATTCGTGTTCTGTTGCGGCTTTTTGTGGCAGCTGTTTGACGTCTACGACATGTCCATGCGCGGCTGGGTGCTCTGTGTTGTGTTCGCCTTTGGCGAGGTGGGCGTGCTCCAGATCTTTAGCGCCATTGAGGACCAGATCTTGGCGCGCATCAGTACAAGGTGAGCAGGCAAAGGGGCGCGGACGGCGGGACAAATGTCCCCGTCCCAGCTGTCCGCCCTACCGCACGCGGATGTTCGTTATGGCGCACTGGTCGCCGGTGAGCGCCACGTACAGGTCGCCATGATCGTCGGGCAGCGCAATTTCGCTGCGTGCGGCAATGCCCAGGTTCTCGGTCGCCATACAGACGGTGTTTCCTTCGTGGCCGATGATGACCTCGCAGTCTATGCCCTGCTTTAGGCCTTCCTTCCAGGCGTCCCACCCCTTAAAGTCGGGCGTCGTCCTAAACGTATCTCCGTTGAGGGTGAGCACGTTGTCCTCAAGCTCCTCGCCGTCCAGGCGCATCATAACGAACTCTTTGTAGCCATCGCCGCTCACCGTGCCGTCGCTTGAGGTAAAGACGCTCAGGTAGGGACAATGCCAGATGATTCGGGCATTGGGCAGAGCCTGCACATGAAAGGTCAGCCGCATTGAGTTGGCAATGGGTATGCCCTGCGTCGTCTTTGCACGATGGCCCTCAATCTGTATGTTGGGAATGTCGCCCTCGGGGCAGCCGCGAATATAGCTTACCTCCTCAACGATGCGGGGAATGTAGCTGCTGTCTATGGGCTTCTCGTCAATCGTAAACCGCATGTCGCTAAGGGTGCAACGCTCGCCTGTGAGCGAGATGTACGAGAATCGCCCGCTAAAGGGCAGCGCCACGATTATCTGTATGGTCTGCGTGCCGTCAGAAATGCGTATCTGCACATGGTCGCCAAACCTTACGGCCTCGATGTCATAGGCTCTTGCACCTTGCGCAAGGCCTTGTTGCGCGGCGGCATCGCCGTTCTGCAAGATGCTCGTCTCCACCTTTCGCGCTTCTGTGCAAAGCGTGTGGCCATCGATAGGTAGATGACCATGCCGACCAAGGTCATGTTGATCAGCGAGACGCCGTAGGTAAAGAGCTGGACCACGGAGGCGACAACCGGCATAACCAGGTGCAGGGTGAGGGCGTGCGTCATTCTTTTGGTTAGCAGCTTGCGGTATTGGATGATGGCGCTAAGCTGTATGAGCACCATTGCCAAGGGAAAGACGTAGCCAAGGGCGTTTGCCGGAGCCCTTTGGTATTGGTTTTGCGCGTCAAAGGTGTAGTAGAGGCCGGTAAACTGCGAGATAACAAGCAGCACGACGCCAGCAATAAAGAGCGTCTTGCACACGGCAAGGCGCTTGGGAAGACTTTGCATGTTGCCTTCGTTGGCGAACAGGTCGCGCAGGTACAGCGACACGCCGTACGGCAAGACAAGCATGCAGAGGTAGACAATAAAATTGGAGATTCTGACAATCCCATAGCCCATGCTGCTTACGTCGCCGCGATAGAGATATGCAAAGCAGTCGCAAAGGAGCAGGAGCATGGCGGAAGACTCCAGCAAGATGAGGATTTGCTTGCGCCTTGCGGATAGTGTGCCTGTTTTGGTGGTCAAAAAGACGAGCGTGCCGCAGATGCCGCTCATAAAGAACATAATGTATAGCTGCCAAGCCTTTATAAATGGCACGATGTCCATTCCGCATCTGCTTCCCCTACGCCCCATATTCATTATATCCCAAAGACTGTAGCGGTCGTGGCACACCGTTTCCCGGAAAGGGTGTGCCGGCAAGGCCGTACCACTATAGTGTGCCGATGCTTGGCTCTGACCCGCAATGAGCTACCGATGGGGCGTAAGACGCAAACGACGTGGTTCAGTATGTTAAGTTAAATGAACGTTTATCAAACCTGAAAGGAGACGCACATGTGCACAGGGATTCGCTTTGCCGACAAGAACGGAAACATGTACTTTGGACGCAACTTGGACTGGAGCTGCGGATATGGCCAGCGCGTGGTGATTACCCCCACGGGCTGGGCTCCCAACTCGCCGTTTGGCGCCGTTGAGGCCATCAAGCGTCCCGTGTACGGCATGGGTATCGTGGCCGAGAACACCCCGCTCTACTTTGACTGCGCAAACGACGCGGGCCTGGCGGTGGCCGGTCTAAACTTCCCGGGATACGCGCAGTACGAGGAGGACGCCGTTGAGGGCAAGACCAACGTGTGCGCATGGGAATTCCCGCTGTGGGTCGTTGCCAACTTTACCACCGTGGACGAGGTTGAGGCTGCCCTCGCAAACACCGCCATCGTAAACAAGCCCATAAACGAAATGTTCCCCTGCTCGCTCCTGCACTGGATCATTGGCGACGCCACGCGCAGCATTGTGGTGGAGTACATGGCCGACGGCATCCACGTGTACCACGACGGCTTTGACGTGCTCACCAACCAGCCCACCTTTGCCTATCATGCGGAGAACGTGCGCAGCTACTTGGGCTGCACGCCCGAGGTAGCCGGTCCGTATACGTGGGGAACCGCCGAGCTCACCGCCTATGGCTCGGGCAGCGGCATGCGCGGCATCCCCGGCGACTGCTATTCTCCGTCGCGCTTTGTGCGTGTTGCGTACCACAACGCGCACTATCCGCAAAAGGACACCGAGGCCGAGAACGTGAGCCGCCTGTTCCACACGCTCACATCCGTCGCCATGGTGGACGGCGCGGCAAAGATGACCGACGGTGCGTACGAGATCACCGTCTATACGGGTGGCATGTCCACGCGTACGAACACGTACTACTACAACACCTACGATGACCCCGCAATCAAGAGCGTGGCGCTTGCCGACTACGACGGTGCCGGCACCGAGCTGGTGCAGGTGGCATAGCCGTCCGTTGCCGACGCCAGCAGCGACCCAAGCGCCAACGGCGGCTCAAGCGCCAAAGGAGGTGCGTCTCCTTTGGCGCTTGCGCTCCTCGTTTTGGAACGCGTCAAGTAATTGCGCGCAAAAGCGGAGGTTTTATGGGCCAAAACGCCTCGCTAACCTCCGCTTTGACGCGCGCTTGTTCGACCGCAACCAACCGTGGGGTGATGTGCGACATATTCGGGCCGAAAACGTCGTTTAGCACCACGAACCGCAAGTCGGTATGGCCCGCGCCCGGGAGGTGTGCTGTGATTGCAAGCTGTGTGGCCTGCGTGCCGGGTGGCGTGCTGTAATTGTGAGCTGTGTGGCTCCACCGCGGGGAGGTGTGCTGTAATTGCGACCAGTGTGGGTCGAGAAACCACACAGCGGCCAATCACAGCACGCTCGGGGGCTTATCACCCACACAGCGGCCAATCACAGCACGCATCGCCCCGCCCGACCCACACAGCTCGCAAAGACAGCACGCCCCGTCCCCGCTGCCCCACGTCCTGCGGCGTGCGAGCAAGTGCTCATGCTAGAATTGTGCACTGTTCAAGCAGGAAGGAGTGGGCATGGGTGCACGCAACGATGGCGGCAAGAGAATCCGCGACTGGAAGGGCTTGCTGCACGACTCGCCGCGTAAGATCAAGCTCCGGGTATTTCTTATGCTGCTTTTGTTGTCGGCGTCCATGACCTTTACGCAATTTGGCTTTATTGGCGTGGGCACAAACGGAGAATACCTTGGGTATATGTTTGGCTTGCTGGCCCCGGTTGCCGCAACGGCCGTGCTCCTGGGAAAAGGAGCAAGCACCCTGCAGGGGTTTCTTTCGGGTGCCGTGCTCTTCTTCCACGCGCGCTTTCAGCCGCTGGACCTCATTGAGAGATACTTCGTCTCGGTACTCAACTCCGTCGTGTTGTACACGTTTGCCGGATTTGTGATCGGCTTCTTTTTGGCCGTAGCGCTCCATAACGGACCAAGGATAAGGCGAAGGATCGTCTACGTTTTGCTGGCGTGCCTGCAGACCTCCGTCTTTATTACCGTGGCGTTTTTGATCAACGTTGTTGTTGACCTCATCTTTACGATTGTAAACACAGGCGCTGACTCCATTGACCTGCTTACGGAATGGAAGAGCGCGTTTGATTCCATTGGCAGCATAGACGCCCAGGTGCTGCTAGACGCCTTGCTCATGGCGGCGGTTGCTCTGGCGGCTTGCGGCATGGTGAATCGCCATAGGCAGATGAGTGGCCATGCGCACGTGCAATCGGTGTTTAGGACGGAGCTGTTTGTGGCGGTAGCGCTTACGTTTATGGTGGCACAAGCCATGAGCTTTGTTACGATTACCCGAAGCGCCGAAAGTGCGGCCCAGATTCACATGGAGGACGAACTTTCCTTCCTAAAGGGCCAGATTGATACGCGCGACACCCATTACAACGACCTCGTAAGCGTAACGGAGAGCTACGACATTCCGCAGGACGTGCTCGACCCGCTCATGCAGTCGGCGTCTGTGGAAAGCATTCTGGATGGCTATACGCTTGATGACGGCAGCATAGCGGTGTTCAAGGATGGCAAGGTGGCCTTTAGCAACACCCCGGCGTACCCTGCGGGCGTGGACGGGTCCCGCTTTTTTGACGGCGTGGGCATGGAGGCCATAGAGACGCTGGCGCAAAGCAGCAAGATGCGCGAGATGGTGTACTCCACCCGGCCTTATGTGGAAGACAACGCGATTCATGTGGGCCAGTTTTCCGACGCTCAACTGGGATACATGCGTGCCATACAAGCGGGGGACTACTACATAATGATGGCAATGCCCTCGTCCATGATATATGAGTCCCGTCAGGCAACGATGCTGTGGGCAACCATGCTTGCCCTGCTCATCTTGGTAACGGTGTACGTGGTCGCCTCCAGGCTGTTGGGCAGGCTGGTGATTCAGCCCATCGACCGCACGAACGAATCCCTTGCACGCATAACCGCAGGGGACCTCAACGCAACCGTTGCCGAGACAAGCAACGTGGAGTTTGCCTCCCTCTCCAACGGCATCAACTCAACGGTTGACGCGCTCAAGGGATGGATCAACGAGGCACAGACGAGCATGGAGCGCGAGCTCGCCACGGCAAAGGCAATTCAGGAGTCGGCGATTCCACGCGTGTTTCCGCCATTCCCCGAGGTCGATGCGTTTGACATCTTTGCCTCCATGGATGCAGCCAAGGAGGTTGGCGGCGACTTCTTTGACTTCTTCCTCATAGACGACACCACCTTGGGCTTTCTTATTGCCGACGTCTCGGGCAAGGGCGTGCCGGGTGCGTTGTTTATGATGGCGGCAAAGACCGAGATAGGCAACTACCTTTCCACGGGCATGGACCCCGCACAGGCCATTGCCAGCGCAAACATGCGTCTGTGCGCAAACAACGACGCAGGCATGTTTGTTACCGTGTGGGCGGCCACGCTCAACTGGAAGACGGGCCTTCTTACCTACGTGAATGCGGGACATAACCCTCCGCTCTTGCGGCATGGCAACAGCGGGGAGTGGGAGTGGCTCAAAAAGAAGTGCGGGCTGTTCTTGGGGACCTTTGACATTGCCAAGTACCGGCAAGAGACGATTCAGCTCCAGCCGGGTGACGAGCTTTTGCTCTATACCGATGGCGTAAACGAGGCGTTTAACGCAAGCGAGGAGGAGTACGGCAACGATCGGCTCGAGGCGTTCTTGGCCCAGCATGCCAGCATGCATCCGCGTGAGCTGGTGCGCTCGCTCAGAGCCGACGTGGCTCGCTGGGCAGAGGGTGCGGAGCAGTCTGACGACGTCACGATCCTCTCGCTGGAATATGGTGTGGCCCCAGAGGTAACGGGAACCATTACCGTTCCGGCGACCTTGGATCATTTGGATGAGGTCATATCGTTTATCTCGGACGAGCTCGAGCGCCGCTTGTGCCCCATAAGCGTGCAGCGCAAGGTTGAGGTGGCCATGGAGGAGCTGTTTGTAAACGTGTGCAACTATGCCTATGCGGACCAGGAGGAGCCTGGCACCGCGCAGATTAGGTACGCGTATGGTGCGGATCCCTCGGCCATTACGGTTGAGCTCAGAGACCAGGGCGTGCCCTTTGATCCGCTCAAGCGCAAGGACCCCACAAAGCCCGCGTCCATTCAGGAGGCAAAGATTGGCGGCCTTGGCATCTTTATGGTGAGGAAGAGCATGGACGACGTCGCATACATGCGCGACGGCGACACCAATGTGCTCATATTCAAAAAGGGATGGTAGTTCCCGGTTGGCAGTTCCCGCCGGGCGTAGCTTTTGCTAACCTAGTTGCTCGTCAAAAAACATGAGGGAGAATACCGTTGCAAGGAGCATACACATGCGTGTGACAGACATCCATGTCCATATATATCCCGACAAGATCGCCGAGCGCGCGGCGCAGAGCATTGGCAACTTCTACCATATTGCGATGGAGGAGAAGGATGGGTCGGTCTCGCACCTCGTGTCCGAGATAGAGGGCTCCGACATTAAGCGATGCGTGGTGCACTCGGTGGCCGTGCGTCCCAAAACGGTTACGAGCATCAACGACTTTATTGCTCGCACCTGCCAGGAGCACCCCGAGTTCGTGGGGTTTATGACCCTGCACCAAGATACCGAGGACCCCGAGGCCGAGATAGAGCGCGCCTGTGCCCTGGGGTTGCGCGGCATAAAGCTCCATCCCGACACGCAGGAGGTCAACATGGACGACAATCGCCTCATGCGGGTCTACGAGGTGGCTGAGCGTCGCGGCCTGCCCATCATCTTCCATTGCGGCGATTACCGCTACGACTACTCTCACCCGCGCCGCCTCAAGCGCATCCTTCACGAGTTCCCGCGTCTGGTTGTGGACGCGGCACACTTTGGCGGGTGGTCGGTGTTTGACTACGCGCTTGAGTTCTTGGAGGACGAGACGTGCTTCCTCGACATGTCGAGCTCCATGCACTTCCTTGGTCCGCGTCGTACGCGCGAGCTGGTGGAAATCTATGGATACGACCGAATCCTGTTTGGGTCCGACTTCCCCATGTGGAACCCAAACAGCGAGCTAAAGACGTTTAGGTCTCTGGGCTTCTCGCAAGACGCCCTGGACCGCATGTGCTGGCACAACGCCGATCGCTTCCTCGGCCTGTAGCCACCCTCAACCGAAAGGAGAAGGTCTTGCAACAGGACAAGCAGCCGCGAAGCTACGACCGCGCGGCCGATCAGATGCGTCCCGTCACGCTTACCCGCAAGGTGCTCAAGCATGCCGCGGGGTCGTGTCTTGCGGAGTTTGGAGACACGCGCGTGCTGTGCGCCGCCACCATAGAGGAGTCCGTTCCGCGCTGGCGCAAGGGCTCGGGCGAGGGGTGGGTAACGGCGGAATATGCCATGCTGCCCGCATCCACAAACAAGCGCAGCCCGCGAGAATACCGAGGTCGCAAGGGCAGGTCCATGGAGATCGAGCGCCTCATTGGCCGGAGCCTGCGCACGGTTGTGGACCTTCGCGCCTTGGGCGAGAGGACCATTACGGTGGACTGCGACGTCATACAGGCCGATGGTGGTACGCGTACGACATCGGTTACCGGGGCGTGGGTGGCGCTGCACGACGCCCTCATGAGCCTGGTGCGCGCAGACAAGCTGCCGCGGCTTCCCCTGGTGGGGCAGGTGGCTGCGGTCTCCATGGGCGTGGTGGGCGATCGCATACTGCTCGACCTCGACTATGCCGAGGACAGCCACGCCCAGGTAGACATGAACCTCGTCGGCACGGCCGACGGAAGCATAATAGAGCTGCAAGGCACGGGCGAGAAGACCCCGTTCAACAGGCAGCAGCTTGACGAGCTGTTGTGCGTGGGCGAGGCGGGCATTGCGCAGCTGGTGTCGTTGCAGCGCAAGGTTACCAACTTTGGCGTGTAGATAGGAGCACTATGAGCACATATGATCCCAACCGTACGGTAGTGGTTGCAACGGGCAACGCCCACAAGCTGAGCGAGATTCGGACCATCCTGAGCACGGCTCCGGGCATGGAGGAAATGGAGTTCGTGTCGCTGGGGGAGCTGGGCGACTTTGAGGAGCCCGTTGAGGACGGCGAGACCTTTTTTGACAACGCACTCATAAAGGCGCGTGACGCGCTTGACCAGACGGGCATGCGCATGGCGGTGGCCGACGACTCCGGGCTTATGGTCGACGCTTTGGACGGGGCGCCGGGGATCTTCTCGGCACGCTTTGCGGGCGATCACGGCAACGATGCGGCCAACAACCAAAAGCTGTTGGAGTGCATGGCGGATGTGCCACAGGCCGAGCGCACGGCGCGGTTCCATTCGTCAGTGGTGCTGGTAACGCGCGACGAGGACGGCGAGGAGGTGCTTGCCGGCGAGGGCGATTGCGAGGGCACCATTGCCTACGACCAGCGTGGCAACAACGGGTTTGGCTACGACCCCCTGTTCGACCTGGCCGACATTCCCGGCAAGCGCATGGCCGAGCTGGAGCCGGACCAAAAGAACGCCATCAGCCATCGTCGTCGTGCGCTCGACGACCTGGTTGTCAAGCTCTCATAGCATCTGGCCAAAAGGGGCCAGGCCGCAAACGGCCAACCGGCTCGTGGGGATTCCGGTCACTGTGCAAAAAATCTGTATTATTCCCCTTGGGCTGAGGTATTATAAATATGGCCATTTCTAACTGTTAGCTTTTGAGAGTTGTGGTGCTCATGGAAATAGATGTCTCGCCCGCAAAGCGCGTCGATTTAATACATACCGAGCTAGATAACATGGTGGGACAACGCATTCGAGTACGGGCAAACATGGGGCGCTCGCGCATTGTTGAGCGCGTAGGCACGCTGTATCAAACGTATCCTGCCCTGTTTGTGATTGAGGTCGAGGAGCGTCGCGGCAGAAAAGCCCGTCAGTCCTATCAATACGTTGACGTGCTAACTGGCACGGTGGAGCTCTATGACTTCCGAACGGGCGAACGTCTCCTAGAGTTCGCCGAAGAGGAGTAGTCGCGCATGTGGAGCATGGCCTTGCGTGCGCCGGGAAAGCTCAACCTCCATCTGGGAATCTATTCCGAGCTGGATGAGCGGCGCTATCACAAGGCCGATTCTCTTATGGTGGCGGTTGACCTTGCTGATGAGGTCGTGGTGGAGGAGTTGTCCGACTCCCCCCGTCACGAGGGGCCACAAGTTGTCTGTTGTCCGGCCATAGACATTCCGCAGCACAAGAACACTGCCTATAGGGCGGCAATGGAACTCGCCCAGCGTGTGGGCCGCGACCCCCGCGTGCGCGTCTCCATTTGCAAGCACGTGCCCGACCAGGCGGGCATGGGAGGGTCGTCGTCCGATGCCGCCGCGGTTCTATTGGCGCTGTGCGAGCTGTGGGGAGTAGACAAGAACGAGCCGCGCGTCATGCAGGCTGCCCAGGCAGTTGGCGCGGACGTGCCGTTTTTCCTAGATCCCGTGCCCACGTTGCTTGTTGGCGCCGGCGATGTGGTTTCTCGCAAGTTCTTGCCGCTAGAAGGCAGGATTCCCGTTGTGCTGGTACGACCCGTCGGCCCGGGCGTAAGCACGCCGGCAGCCTATGCGGAGTTTGACCGCATGCCAACGGCACCACAGAGTCCCGCCAACCTTTGCCGCGTGCTTGAGTCGCTAACAGCTGGGCCCGCAGAGATAGCCGGGCTCTTGTTTAACAACCTCGATCCCGTGGCCTGCAGGCTTCATCCGCGAATTCCTGCCGTGCGCACGTGGCTGCTTGGGCAAACGGGCGTGCTGGGCGGCATGGTTACGGGTTCGGGCAGTTGCGTGTTTGGCATCTGCGAGACCAACGAGCGTGCGGAGGTCCTTGCCTTAGCGGCGCGCGAGCAGCTTGGCGCATGGGCAATGGCGTCTAGGCTCATGTAGCCACTGCGTCTTTTTTGCGGCGCGGGCTTGGTGTGGCTATACTTGTGCCCCAACGTAGCTTAAACGGAACACAACGATTGAGGTGCTTGGCATGAAAGGTACCGTTTCCCAGGAGGAGTCAGCGCGCGATCGCGTTCGCAGGCAGCGCCGCGCAAGAAAGCGTCGCAAAACGTTGCGTGTCGTGCTCGTCTTTGCGCTGGTACTGGGCGTTGTTGGGGGCGGCTATGCCGCCGGATACACGTATTTCTGCAATCACTATTATCCCGGCACGACGGTTTCGGGCATAGATGCCTCGGGTATGACAAAAGACGAGCTGGAGCAGAGGCTCGTATTGGCCGTTGAGTCGTACGCCGTTACGGCGAGTCGCGGGTCCCTAACAATCGAGGTGGCGGGGTCGGACATAGACTTGGCTGCAAACAAGGACGTGGCGCAGTCGCTCATGGACGACCAGGACGTGCGCGCATGGCCGCTTGGCGCTTTGGGCGGCGGGGACAAGTGCGAGCGGGGCATAGAATACGATGCAAAGAAGCTCGATGCGCTGGTGACAAAAGCCGTGAAGAAGTACAACAAGACGGCAACTCAGCCGCAGTCCGCGTCGCTTACCCTCAACGAGGCCACCCACCAGTTTGCGCTTGAGGCCCAAAAGCCCGGCACCGCGCTCAGCGCCAAGGAGTCGTGCAAGATCGTGCGTGGCGCCGTTGACGTGCTGCAGCATAGTGTAGAGCTGGGTGACGAGGCGCTTAAGCAGCCCAAGGTAACAAAGGACTCCCCAGAGGCAAAGGCGGCGCTCAAGCAGGCGAATGACGCCTTTTCCTTGCAGATACCCTTGGTTCGCGGGGAGGAGGAGCTGACTACCATTGCGTCGGAGACGCTTGGGGCGTGGATCGTGGCAAACGGTCTTGTGGCCGACATCAACAAAGAGGCTGCCAGCGACTACGTTGCCAACGACTTGTGGAGATATACGGACTACTCGGACGACCAAAACGCCTATGTGGTGGATGCCGACGCGCTTGCAAACAAGATCTCGGAGTTTGTTAAGGCGGGTGGGGGCGATCCAGTGGAGGTGACGTATGCTGCCACGCCTTTGTATCTGCCGGGTGCTGGCGCACTTAACCCCGCCGAGTGGGAAGCGGACCGTGGCCGCTACATAGACATAAACAAGACTGAGCAGGTTGCCTGCCTGTATGATGCCACGGGCAAGGTTTTGTGGGAGACGCCCGTCACCACGGGCAACGAGAAGGACGGGCACGGCACTCCCGTGGGCGAGTACGACGTGTACGACAAGCAGACGGACTTCATGCTGCTGGGAGAGGACAAGAACAACGACGGCAAGCCGGACTACGAGCGTCATGTGGACTATTGGATGCCGTTCTTCTCTGGAATTGGCATGCATGACGCGGACTGGCGCACCGTGTATGGAGGACAAGAGCACTTGGAGAACGGAAGCGGCGGTTGTGTCAATCTACCCAAGGATGCGGCAGCGGCGCTGTTTGCGATCGCGCATGTTGGCGATGCGGTGGTCGTGCACGACTGACGCCGAGGCACACCCTTTCCCGGAAACGGTGTGCCACTTTTCTAAAAATGGTGGGTGCAAACGGTTGCAAAGTCTGCTAAAATACAGCATTGCGCTTCGGGACGTGGCGCAGTTTGGTAGCGCGCACGGTTCGGGACCGTGAGGCCGCTGGTTCGAATCCAGTCGTCCCGACCACGAAGCTTCGCAGG
>JAUMWL010000276.1 GCA_030529665.1 Coriobacteriales bacterium | reverse complement strand
CAGTACCAGGTGCCCACCTACGAGTGGCTGCACACCCTCACGTGGCTGCGCGAGCTTTCGCTCAACGATGCGGGCAGAATCTGCCAGTGGCCCGTTGACGAGTACAACGCCCTCCACGGACAACGCGTGGACCTTACCAAGGTGGGTTCTAGGGACAACGTAGGCAAGCTTGGTTCCTCCAACTACGACGCCCACGACATCACGGGTGCCATAGGCGCACGCTTCCCCGACGGTACCTGCGACCTCTACATCGAGGGAATCCGCGGAGAAGGGCGCATCCTGCTCAACGCCGACCTCGAGTTTGCCCTCATCGGCAACATGATCGAGCTTTCGTTCAAGGGCATCGCAGGCGGGTATCGTACCGTACGTCGTCTGCCGCTCTCCGAGCTCTCCGCAGGCCGTCTTGAGAACCTGCGCATGGTCGTAGACACGAGCGCGGTGGAGATCTACATCAACGGTGGCGAGAAGACCATGTCAACCCGCTGGTGGCCGCAAGAGATCACCAACCTGCGAGTATGCTCCACCTTCAAAGCCGAATCGTCCTGCGCGTTTGAGATGGGTCGCTTCGACTTCGTTGACATCTGCTAAGGTAAATCGTAGGGCGGCATCCCCTCATACCCGTGGACTCGGACAGCGCTTCGCGAACTCGCCACGTGCATGAGGGGATGCCGCCTTTCTCCTTAACGATGAGTGACCTGCTAGGGTTTTGTCATAAACCTGGGCATGCGCCCTTCTCGCGATGCTTGTGCGATGTCTAGGAGCGCGTCTGCCACTGCTTCGTCTTCGCAACGGCCAATATGGTATTTGGAAGCCGCAAACGCCGCAGGGGTCGCCTCAGCCACTGTGACGGCGTTCTCCAGCCTGCGCAGAATCGCAAGGTCGTTGTCCGCATCCCCAAACATCACTGCCTCGTCAGCACGAATGCCCAGGTCATCCAGGAGGTACTGCAGGGCCGTTCCTTTGTTCACTCCCTTGGGAAGAATGTCCCACCACCGTGCGGCCGGCTTGGCGATGTCGAACTCGGGGCACGCCTCCAGCACGCGCTGGCACATCTCGTCTAGCATCTGCTCAGGCGCATTGGTGGCAATGGTTGAGCCTATTATCTCCTCGTCGGGTACGTCTGACGCCATGATTGCGCTAAACGAGTACGTCCTTCCCCACGCCTCAACCTCTTCTTTGGGAGCACCCATGCAATAGATGGGATTGGACTCGTTGGTGTTGAGCGGATAGGCCGTCATAAACGTGTTGGGGTACTCCCTCACCACAGCCAGCGCCCGCTTGAGGGCTTCGTTGTTTAGCAGCATAAGACGCTCTAGCTTGCCGTCCACAAAGATCTTCTTGCCGTTGGACAGAATTCCCGTTTCGAAGGCCCGCGTGTCGCCCTCAAACAAACCGTTGAGCTCAACCACGTCACGCCCCGTTGCAAGGCCAAACTCCACGCCAGCCTCTTTTACGGCGGCGATTGCATCCATGGCGTATTTTGATACCTTGCCCTTTCCCAGGGGAATGAGCGTTCCGTCCACGTCGGACAATACCAGCTTTATCACAAGCAACCCTTTCTCTTAAACTATGCTTAGCGTAGCATGTACCCCATACGACCGCTCACAAAGAATGGAATCAACATGCTCAACGTGGTGCTCGTGGAGCCAGAAATACCCGCCAACACAGGAAACATTGGACGCACCTGCGTGCTCACGGGCACGAGGCTACACTTGGTGGGGCCGATGGGATTTGATTTGTCGGACAAGGCCGTGCAACGCGCTGGCCTGGCCTATTGGCAAAGCCTCGACCTGCACACATATCGCTCGTGGGAGGAGTTCGTTGCCCGCAACTTCCCCAGCGGCCTCACGCGCGGGGTTCATCTGCTCACGAAGGCCGGCGAGCGTCTGTACAGCGACTCGTCGTACGCAGACGGCGACTGGCTCGTGTTTGGCAAAGAGAGCGAAGGACTGAGCAAAGGACTCCTGGACGCCCATCCTAGCCTCTGCGAGCGCATTCCCATGCTGTCTGATGACGCACTAGCGAACAAGCGCGATTGGCACAGCACGTACGAGCAGCTGCATCCCGAGCTCAGACGAGACATCTGTGGCAACTTTGTAGACGAACGCACTGGATGGATAACCTCGCTCAACCTCTCCAACGCCGTTGCCATCGTGCTGTATGAGGCGCTACGCCAGCAGGGGTTTGTTGGTTTCCCATGATGTGAAAAGCGACAAATCTGCTCCGAAAATGTCGCA
>JAUMWL010000275.1 GCA_030529665.1 Coriobacteriales bacterium | reverse complement strand
CCGAGCATGTCACTGCGACACAGAGGGTCGCACCCGCCTCGCGATGATTGCCGCCGCAAAGAAGACCGCCCACGCGCAGGCGCTGACGACAAGCCCGAGCTTGAGGCCCGGAGTCTCGTAAGTGAACTCGAGCGTGTGCTCCCCCTCGGGCACGTCCACCAGCATAAAGCCGCAGGTGTCAATAATCGGCGCCTCCTTGCCGTCCATGGTAAGCGTCCAGCCCGGGTCGTTGGGCACCGAGAAGAAGTACGTACCGTCGCTTGCCTTACAAGAAAAGCCCCTAACGTCCCTAGCGAAGTCGCTTACCGGTCGCTTGGCCGCCTCGTCGACAAGCGCATCGATGCTGCCGGCCAGGTCCAGCACCCCCACGTCCGCGTGCACAAGTGAGCCATCAACCTGTGACACCACGTCCGCCTCGAGCGGAATAGCCTGCAGGAAGGCCCTCCCCTGCTGTTCCCTAGGCAAGACCTGGAACTCCTCCTTCGTGACGTAGGATTCGACCGCGTAGCCAATGGGGCACGCCGCCCGCTCGTACACCTCGTACGTGACGCTCTAGTCCCTCACCGTCATCCCACTGGCTAGGCATGCCTTGGCCCAAGGATGACTTATTGAGCCATAAATAAGTGCCGGATGCCAAAGCCCAGTAAAGCAATCGACTTTCGTGCTATTATTGTTTCGCATGTGGCCATACAGTGCGCCGGAAGCATTAAGGTCGACCACAGAAGAGCAATCGACCACGAACAGGTGATTTGAGTGAGCGGCCAGTCTCCACTGTCTATTCTTTTTACCAACCTCTATTTGGGATCGTATACCGGCTCTGAGTTGCACGTTCTACGTCTTGCCACGGAATTCGTGGAACACGGATGGAACGTCTGTTGCTATACACTTGTTTCTGCTTTCCCACTTTTACCTGTTTTTAAGAATCGCGGCATAAGAGTTGTTGAGTATGGCAGCGAAAACGAGTTAGACGAGTGCTACGACGTTCTCTACGCTCAACACCATGTGGTATCCAATTACCTCACATCAAATTTTAAGAGGGCCTTGGTGTAGCAGCACCTTAGGCCCTTCAAACCCCAAACGGCGCTGCCTAGTCCACCCTTTACACGGCTAGGCTGGCCGTCGGCCTCATTGTACCCACTTCCGCCTGCCCCCGTCAACGAAAATGGGACCTCATACCCGATGGTCGGTAGTTCGCAGATATCGCAGATTCGCAGATATCAATCACCCAGCAATCACTCGTTGCGGCTACGCAGTTGATTTCTTACAATTTGTGGGTATACTTGGTATTGAAAGCCACCCCCCGCCGGGGGGAACGGAAGTGGGAGCTGGATGTACCGGAGCGTTCTCGGGTCCCAGCTCCCGCGCTTTATAGATCAATAACCTCAAACCTAGTCACCCTCTCCAAGTCATGCCAAGCTTCTTCCCATTCAGAATCGAAGTCCTGCGCGCAGAGCCGGTCTCCAAACGCTCCGAGCACTTGGTCGGGCACCCATAACCGCGGGTCATCCGCACCATTCCGGTGCCGTACGGTCAGGTTCCTCGCATATCCCCTAGATTTGAGTGTGTCAACAAGCTGGATATCCCTCTTATCAAGGGCAGGACCTCTTGCCTCGAGCACCAGCTCTTGAATCCCATCATCAACGAGGAAGTAAATCAAGGATTCCAGGCATTTTCGTCTCGCTCTTTCCTGCTTGCGAGGATTCATCGGCACACCGATAACCACCGTCGTTATAGCTGTGAGCGAGGATACGGCTCTCATGACCTTCGCCTGAACCACACGACCCAACTCTCGCCAGTGCAGCTTTTTGGCACCATTTGTCTTCAAGCCTACAAGTGCGTCAAGTTGACAATCGTCACCTCGAAACACGGTAGCTCCCAATAAGTACACAGACTCGCCATCCAGCGTTCTCATGCTTTCGTCTGCATATGCGGTAACCATAACTCCCCATCTTCTGTTAGACAGCCAAGGATACCACGAACTGGGTCACGCCTCGAGCCAGTGGTGCCTGCGCAGATGCAAATCCGCGCCGCGCGCCTCCCCCATGTCCACAAGTGGGCTGCCCCAAAATCCTTCCTTTTGTTACTGTGAGCTCTGCGGAAATCCCAAAGGTACACAATCACAATAATGGAGGCCCCCTCGCCCGCAAATCAGCAGGTAGAACTCACGCCGTCTCATGGCATGCTGTAATTGTGAATGGTCGGCTCGCGAATCCACCGTACATAATTACAGAGCGCGCAGGG
>JAUMWL010000025.1 GCA_030529665.1 Coriobacteriales bacterium | reverse complement strand
CTAGGATTGTACGTAGTCCGAACAATGCCGGGCGTACCGCACACGTACGGGTCACTCCAGCCCGGGTGTGCTTCGACCGTGATCCCATCTGATGCCACGCGACGCCTTTCTTTTGATAGAAACAACCCCATTTGACATATACTAGTGCCACAAACAGTCTTGTGCCAGGTGGAGGCCGTCGATATGCTCAAAATCGTATTTGGTGACGTGGAGAACGCCGTGTACCACCCGCCGACCTACTTTGACAACACGTACCTTGACGAGTGGATAACAGACCCTCGCACGGTGGAGATGGTGCGCGACGTGGACCAGTCCGAGGTCATAAGCGCCCGGGCCATAGACAGCCCCTTTTTGGGATCGATCTCGGTAAAGGAGCTCTCGGGTGGCGTTAAGACGCTCATCCTCATGCTCTTTGACGACTCGGGGAGGATCTTCAACGCCTCCTCGTGCGGCGACAACTGCGCCAAGTGGATCTGTAGGATCGCGCAGGACAAGGACCTCACCATAAACCTCCACCACGTCATGGACTTCAGCACCTGCGAGGGCTTCGAGGCGGAGATGCTCAACACCGGGAGGCACGTGGGCAGCTACCTGGAGTACCTGGACGAGGCGCTTCGTATTGAGGAGAGGTGAGCACGTGAGGGGGAGCTACCACGTCGTCGTCCAGAACCGCAGGGTAAAGTTCGAGTTCGACGTTAGGCGCAGCATCACCATAGTCCGCGGGGACAGCGCCACGGGCAAGACCACGCTCATGTCGCTTGTCGAGGCGCACGAGAGGCTCGGAGACGACTCAGGCGTTACCGTGTCGTGCGAGCGGCGATGTATCACGGCCAACAACGCCAACTGGCAGGCGGTCCTTGATGGCGTGAGTTCCAGCATCGTGTTCGTAGACGAGGATACCAAGGCCATCAAGACGCCCGAATTTGCCCGAAAGGTACAACGGACGGACAACTACTACGTCATCATAACGAGGGAGAACCTCCCCAACCTCCCCTACTCGGTGGAGGAGGTCTACGGCATCCACACCTCGGGAAGATACGCCGACCTTCGCAAGACGTACAACTCGTTCTACAGGTTGTACGAACCCTCAGAACCGCAAACGGACGTCGTCGTTGGCAAAGTTATCGTCGAGGACTCGAACTCAGGGTATGACTTCTTCCGCGCTATTGCCGACGAGGACACGCTGGTTGTCAGTGCAGGTGGCAAGTCCAACGTTCGTCGGCTACTGTCCGAGGTCGGATCACAAAAAACCTTGGTGATTGCTGACGGAGCGGCGTTTGGACCCGAGATGTCCGACGTCCACCTATTCGCGACCTCTCACCCAAACGTCTACGTTTACCTCCCGGAATCGTTTGAGTGGATCGTGCTGTCATCCGGTCTTATCGACGGCAACAGAATTCGCGACGTTTTGCAACGCACCGAGGACTACGTGGAGAGCAGCGAGTTCTTTAGCTGGGAGCAGTTCTTTACCAAGTTGCTCGTGAGCGAAACTAAAGGAACGTACCTGCGGTACTCAAAGAGCAAGCTCAACGAGGCGTATCTGGGCAGACGCGAGGCTGGCGCCTTGCTTGATGCCATGGGTAACGTCACTAGCCTATTTGCGACGAGCGACAAGGATGACGCATAAACATAACGGCAAGATCCGGACACCTTCCCAACGCACCAGCCGCATGTTAACCCCTCCGCTTTTCAGCTCGTTTTGGGTCGTACATTTTTTGTGACAAACGCATCCCTACCGCGTACAGAATCGACCCGTTTTTGTACGCGGTAGGGACGCGTTTGTCACTGTTTTTGTTCAGGTTGAAACTTTTATATTTGAGGGACGGACGTTTCGACAAAACCGTCAGGCGGGGTACGTACGTTAGTCGTTGGTGGGACTACGTACGATTTTGCGACGAGAATACCCCGACTTCGTACAATATCGGGCGATTATTGTACGAAGTCGGGGTTTCGGGGTCGAGAAATTGTACGGAGTCTCGCTCGGAACAGTAAGGACCGCCCTCTGCGAAAATGAGAGAAGGGGTTTGGCCCCTTTTCTCAGGCCCCTTTTAACACTACGCGTTGCGGGTAGCAACTATGTCCACACCGGTGTCGCACACGTTTGCGAGCACCACGTCGCCAATCGACACAGGCGCGGTCACGCGCACGCCGCTCAGTGCGTCCATAACGCCAAAGATAAGGTCCTTGGGAACGGCGGTGGCCGTCTTTACCGACACCATGCGCTCGCTGTCGCTGCCGTCCACCGGCACCGAGGTGGTAACCATGCGCGTGGGGTTGGTGACCTCCATGCGTGCGTACGTCTCGCCACGCTTGCAGGTGTTTCCACTAATCGAGAGGATCTTGTCGCCATCCATCTGTACTAAGACCGCACAACCAAGCGGGCAGTTTATGCAGGTGAGCTCTCGTTCTTGTGCCATGGCTACTCCTCCTCAAGCGTTACGACGATGCGGTCTGCGTCCGGTCGCGACGTGAGGTCGGTCTTCTTTATCACGACCTCCTCCATCTCTCCGGGAGCCATCACGCGCTTCTTCCTATGGATGATCCTATCGTCTCCCACATACACGCTCACGTACTTGTCGCGATACACGTTACCCACGCGGAAGCGCACCACAAGGCGCTCGTCCATGCGATCTGCGCTCACGCACGAGGGGACGGTGTAGCGCACGCCGCCCTGTGCCACCACGGGAACCTCGCGAACCGCAGACGCCATCGTCCCAGCAACGTAGCGCGCGGCACACTCGCCCGCAAGCGCGGCCTCCTGGCTCACGTAGTCCACGAGGTCATGCACGTGGAGCACGTTTCCGCAGGCAAACACGCCGGGGATGTTTGTTTGCAGGCTCTCGTTTACCACCGGCCCGCGCGTGACGGCCGATAGCTCCACGCCTGCCGCGCGCGAGAGCTCGTTCTCGGGCAAGAGTCCCACGCTCAGCAAGAGCGTGTCGCAGGGATAGCGCACCTCGGTGCCGGGGATGGGCTTAAGGTCGGCACCGACCTCGCTCACCCACACGGCCTCCACGCGACGTTTGCCCTCAATGCGCGAGATGGTGTGCGAGAGAAGCAGCGGAATGCCAAAGTCATCCAGACACTGCACTATGTTGCGCTTGAGGCCGCCGGAATAGGGCATGAGCTCGGCAACGCATGCAACGTGCGCACCTTCGAGCGTCATGCGGCGCGCCATGATGAGCCCGATGTCGCCCGAGCCCAGAATAACGACCTCGCGGCCCGGCATCTGGCCCTCTATGTTGACCAGACGCTGCGCCGTGCCCGCGCTGTAAATGCCGGCGGGACGAAAGCCCGGAATCCCCAGAGCACCGCGCGGACGCTCGCGACAACCCATGGCAAGGATCACCGCACCGGCCTGGATGCTAAACACCCCACGCTGGGGGCTCACCGCCGTCACCACGCGATCGGTGGACACGTCCACCACCATGGTTCCCAGCTCGCAGGCAATGCCAAGCTCGCGGGCACGGTCCACGTAGCGCGCGGCGTACTCGGGACCGGTGAGCTCCTCCTTAAAGGTGTGGAGGCCAAAGCCGTTGTGGATGCATTGGTTAAGAATGCCGCCCAGCTGCACGTCGCGCTCCAGAACGACCACATCCGTGCAGCCCTGCTCGTATGCCGATATGGCTGCCGCGAGGCCGGCGGGTCCTCCGCCTATGACGACCAAGTCACGCGTATCCATGCTATGCTCTCCCCTCGTCCACCAGCAGCTCGGAACCCTTGCCGGCCTTGGTTATGCCCTGTGGCCGGATGCCCAGCTCGCGCTCCAGTATTCCCATGATCTTTGGCGTGCAGAAGCCGCCTTGGCAGCGTCCCATGGTGGCTCCCGTGCGACGCTTGATGGCATCGAGCGAGGTGGCAGGCGGGTTGCGATGAATCACGTCCACGATCTGCGCCTCGCTTACGCGGCAGCAGCGACAGATTACGTTGCCGTAGGCGGGGTCCTGCTTGCACAGCGCATCCCACTCATCAAAGCTCGCAATCACCAGGTTGACCACGCCGGGGCGCGTGGGATCAAACGCTCCGTCGGGCTTCTTTGCCAAACCAAGACGCTCGGCCACCTGCTGCGACACCATGCATCCAATGGCAGGTGCACTCGTAAGACCAGGACTCTCTATGGCTGCGCAGTCAAAGAAGCACGGAGCCTCCGCAAGCTCGCCAATCACGAAGTCGTGCGCCTCCTGATGTGCACGCAAGCCTGCAAAGCTTGTGATCGCCTCGTGCAACGGAACGTCCTTGACCGTGAGCGAGCACTTTGCGGCAACCTCCGCAAGGCCTTCGGCGGTGGTGTTTGTTGCCTCCTTGTCGTCCACGTCGATGGCGGTGGGACCAACGATGAGGTTGCCGTGCACCGTGGGGCTCACGAGCACGCCCTTGCCCATGGCGCTGGGCAGCATGAACACCGTGTGATGCACGTATTCGCCCGCCGTGGTGTCGAGCAGGTGATATTCTCCCTTGCGAGCCACGATGCGCAGTCGATGGTCTGGCGCGGCCACCATGTTGTGGATGTCATCCGCATAGACGCCCGCTGCGTTGACCACCGCGCGCGTACGCAGCTCCGCGTCACCTGCCTGCACCACCCATACGTCGCCGTCGCGGCAAACCGAGCTTACCGGCGCGTCAAACAGGAATTTGGCACCGTTGGCTGCGGCGTTTTCGGCCAGGGCGATCGTGAGGCCAAAGCAGTCCACGATGCCGCCCGTAGGGGCATAGAGCGCCGCCACGGCCTCGTCGGAAATGTGCGGCTCCATCTGCAGCAGCTCGTCTCGCTCGACGATGCGCAGGTCTGGCACACCGTTTGCGCGTCCGCGCTCCAAAAGCACGTCCAGTCCCGAGCGCTCGTCCTCACTCACGCACACTACGAGCGACCCCACCGGGATTACGCCAAAGTTGAGCTCCTTTGCCCATTCGTACATGAGGCGGTTACCCTCCACGTTGAGCTTTGCCATGAGCGAACCCGGCTGAGCGTCAAATCCGGCATGGACGATGGCGGAGTTTGCCTTGGAGGTGCCGCAGCACACATCCTCTTCCTTCTCGACCACGCACACGCGGGCATCGTAGCGCGCGAGTTCGCGCGCAATCGCGCAGCCCGAGACCCCCGCGCCAATTACAATCACGTCGTATAGACCTTGCACCATAAGAACCCCTTTCTGGGTGCGGCAATGTGTAACAACTTACAACCCACGACCGATTTGTGCAAGTGAGCAATCAGGTATGCGATGCGTTGAGGGCCTCGGCCTTGCCAAAGAGGCCATGCTTGCGCGCCTACAGACACTGCTAGGATACAGACGATGCTAATGCGTGCTGTGATTGCGAGCTGTGTGGGTCGGCAAGCCACACTGGTGGCGATCACAGCACACTTTCGGGCTAGCAAGCCACACTAGTCGCGATCACAGCACACTATCCAGTTGTCGCGCGTCCAATCGGAGGTTTGAGGGCGAGAACGGTCGTGCAAACCTCCGCTTTGACGCGCGCAGGTAACCGTGCGTGCTCAATCGGAGGTTACGCAATGGATTCTGGCCCCAATACATCCGTTTTTGCGCGCGACGACGTAATAACAACCGAACGAGAGCCATCTACGCACTCGATTGCGCACGACCCGTCCCGATGGTCGACCCATAAGTCATAATGCCAAGACCGAACCAGACTTGCTTGTTGCACGCTAAAAGCAAGCAATGCTATGATTGTTGTGGTAGACGACACAAAGGGAGGCGCGCATGGCCGAGGAAAACACCACCAATCAGGACGCCCCGGGCGAGGAGACCTTGGGCGAAGACATCCTCATGATCGTAAACGGCGTAGTTACGCTAGTGCTCATAGTCGTTCCCGTGCTGCTTGTACGCAAGCTGATAAAGAGCATCGAAGAGGGCGAGACCTTTAAGAAGATCGAGCGCACGCTTTCGCAATAGAGTGCCATGAGGGGTTAAGCCCTCTTGTGGTGCGTGCACCATAGTGCGTGTCGTTAGTATTGTTTGTGCAGGTAGAGGGGCCGTTCGTTTAGGACGGCCCCTCTACCTATTCTTTCGAACCCCCCTTGCCCGGCACGCTCTAGGCGCTATTGGTGGGCAAACTGGCTCTGGTACAGGTTTGCGTAAAAACCGCCTTGAGCCAGCAGCTCGTCGTGCGTGCCGCGCTCGATGATTCTGCCCGCGTCCATTACCAGGATGCAATCCGCGTTGCGAATGGTGGAGAGCCTGTGCGCCACCACCAAAGACGTGCGGCCTCCCATCATAAAGTCGAACGCGCTCTGCACCTGCAGCTCGGTGCGCGTGTCGATGGAGCTTGTGGCCTCGTCCAGCAAGAGGATCGCGGGATTTGCAAGCATCACGCGCGCAATGCACAAGAGCTGCCTCTGTCCCTGGCTCAGGCTGCCTCCATCCTCCCCCAAGTACGTGTCGTATCCCTGGGGCAGCTGGCGAATGAACTTGTGCGCATGCGCCCGTTTGGCGGCGTCTTGCACTTCCTCGTCCGTGGCGTCCGGCCTGCCGTAGGCAATGTTCTGTTTGATGGTGCCGCTGCGCAGCCAGGTCTCTTGGAGCACCATGCCAAATGCCTTGCGGAGTTCCTCCGCACCCAGTTGCGACGTGTCGCAGCCGTCAACCCTAATCGTCCCGGCATCCACGTCGTAAAAACGCAGCAGGAGGTTTATGAGCGTGGTCTTGCCGCAGCCGGTTGGCCCCACAAGGGCATAGCGCTCGCCCGGCCTCATGTGAAAGCTCACGTCCTGCAGGATGGGCCGTCCCGCCTCATAGCAAAAGTCCACGCGCTCGAACTCGATGTCTCCCCTCACGGGGGCGGGCAACACCTTTGCATCTGCGGGCACGGCTTCGCGCTCCACGTCCAGCAGGGCAAACAGGCGACGCGCGCTTGCCATCGCGGCCTGAAGCTGTGTCACCACGCCGCTTATCTCGTTAAACGGCTTCATATATTGGTTGGCATATGACAAGAAGCTCTGCACTTGTCCGATGGTAAGCACGCTGGGCCATCCCGTAATGACGCACGCGCAGCCCACCACGGCAACCACCGCATACGTAATGTTGTTGACAAGGCGCGTGGTTGGGTTGGAAAGCGAGCTCACAAACTGTGAGCGCTCCCCCGCCACGTAAAGCTGGGCGTTTATGTTGCCAAACTCCTCGCAACATGCGTCTCCCCTGCCAAACGCCGTCACGAGCGACTGGTTGGTAACCATCTCCTCCACGTATCCGCTCAACCCGCCCTGCAGCTGCTGCGCCTCCGCAAAGCTCTTTGAGCTCAGACGTGCGATTCCCGAGGCCACTAGCATGGAGAGCGGTGTGAGCACGACCACCACCAGACCCACGGGCACGGAGAGGGAGAACATGAACACCAGCGTTCCCACAATGGTAACCACGCCGTTAAAGAGCTGGGTAAAGCCCTGCAACAGACCGTCTCCCACCTGGTCGGCGTCGTTTACCACGCGCGAAAGCAGGTCCCCGTGAGCGTGAGCGTCCAAGAACGAGAAGGGCAGGTCGTCAAAGGTGGCGTAGGCCTCCTCGCGCAGGTCTCGCACGATCATGTACGAGAGGCGGTTGGTATAGAACCCCGAGAACCATTGCGTCGCAGCTGCGGACGGAATCACGACGCAAAGGCGCACCAACACGGGGCGCAACGCCTCAAAGTCCACGGCCCCTGCGCCAACGATGGCGTCTATGCCTTGTCCGATGAGTATGGGAACATAGAGCTGCAGCACCACGGACACGGCGCTTGCCAAAAACGAGAGGATGAGGACAAAGAGGTGCGGGCCCACGTACGTGAGCAGGCGCACCACGACGTCGCGCGTGGTGTAGCGAGAGACGTCAAGCGAAGACGATCCGCCCTTGTTGTCGCCCATGTCACCCTTGGCCACCGCCATGGCACCTGCGCCACCACCGGCGCCAGAATACAGATCAGCCATGCTCTACCTCCCCCTTCTGCGTAGTTCCCTGGGCCGTGCGCGTTGCAGCGATCCCCGCGGCTTCGCCTTGCAGCTGAGAAGCGCATATCTCCCTATACAGGGCGCACGTCTGCAGTAGCTCGCCGTGGGTGCCCAGACCGGCAAGGCGTCCGTGGTCTAGGACCAGTATCTTGCTTGCATGCATCACAGACGAGACGCGCTGGCTCACGATGATGCTCGTAAGGGTTGAGCCGAGTCCCTGGAGTGCCGCGCGCAGACGGGCATCGGTGGCAAAGTCAAGCGCGGAGGCCGCATCGTCGAGCACCACCACGCGTGGCGCGCCAACGAGGGAGCGGGCTATGGTAAGCCGCTGCCGCTGCCCGCCCGAGAAGTTCTTGCCCTTAGCCTCCACCGGAGCATCCAGCTGCCTTGGGAGCTTGTGTACGAAGTCCTCGGCCTGCGCCGTGCGCAATGCCTGCCACAGCTCCTCGTCGGTTGCCGACGGGTTGCGCCAGCAGAGGTTTGTGCGAATCGTGCCTGATACGAGCGACACGCTTTGTGGTACTACGGAGACCACCTGCCGCAGCTGCACAAGCGGATACGAGCGCACGTTGGACCCAAAGACGTCCACGCTCCCCTGTGTGGCATCGTAGAGCCGGGGCAGAAGGTCTACCAGCGTGGACTTGCCCGAACCGGTGCCGCCGATGATGCCCAGGGTCTGTCCCGGTGCCAACGACAAGCTCACGTTATCGAGCGCCGGCACGTTTGCACCAGGATAGGTAAAGCTCACGTTGCGCAGCTCGAGCGCGGCTGCTTGCGGATTCGCGGTAAGGTCCACGGACGTGTTGTTCTCGTCCTCCACCGACGGCTGGCAATTAAGAACCTCCATTATGCGTACCGACGAGGCCTGGCCGCGCATGAGCACCACCACAAGGTTGCCCATTACCGTTATGGCCACCAGCGCCTGCGTCATGTAGCTCACGAACGCCATCACCTCGCCCGTGGTGAGGCTACCCTCGTTTACGTTTGCGCCACCGACCCACAGGATGGCCGCCACGCCAAGGTTCATAATAAGAAACGTGGCGGGGTTAAGAAGCGCCGACAAGCGCCCCACCGCAATGGCCGTGTTCGCCTGGTCGTAGATGGCGTCCCGTCCACGCTGCTGCTCGGCATCCTCTTGGCGAAACGCGCGGATGACGCGCATGCCCGCAAGCGTTTCTCGCGTTACCAGCGATATGCGGTCCAGCTTTTTTTGCATCTGGCGAAACAGCGGGACGCTCGCGCGCATTACGAGGCCAAACACCAGGGCAATAGCTGGCATACACACCACAAACACCAGGCCAAGCCTCACGTTTATGCTAATGGCCGCAACCATGGAGCCGATTGCGAGCAAAGGCCAGCGCGTGAGCATGCGAATGGCAAACGCCACGGCAAGCTGCACCTGGTTGACGTCGTTGGTCACGCGCGTAACGAGCGAGGGCGTGCCAAAGCGGTCGATCTCGGCGGCGGAGAGGTGGTTGATGTGGTGGTACAGCGCGTTGCGGACGTCGGTCCCCAAGCCCTGGCTCACGCGGGCCGCCAGCTTTTGGCACACAAACGTAAACGCATAGCTTACCAAGGCAAAGACCAGGAGCACCAACCCCATGCGCAAGACCTCGTCCATGTTGCCTCTGCGCACGCCCAAGTCAATCATGCGCGCCACCACGAGCGGCGTGAGGACCTCAAACACGACCTCAACGGCCTTGGTGAGCACGCCAACAAGCGCCTTGAGCTTGTACGGCCCCAAAAAGCGACGCAACAGCTCTATCATGCGACCTCCCTCGGTTTGGCGTTGGATGAGGTGTTCCCTCTGTCGAGGGCGCCTCATCTATGTATGCACCATACTGTAGCGCAAGTTGGACACGTGTTGGCGGCTACGGTAAAGGCGGCTAGACGATTGAGTACCCAGCCAATGAGAGCACGTGCGCGGCCTTCTCAAAGTTCTCCCCCTTTACCAGGATGTAGTCGGTGTTGTAGGTGGACACGGCAAAGATGCCAATGCCAGCCTCAGCAAGGACGCCCGATATCCTTGACAAGATCCCTATGAGCGAGAAGTCCAGGGCGCCCTGGATGACGAAGCCCTTCCAGCCGTCATCGCGCTCGACGGTCGTTGCTGGCACCTCATCGGTCAAGCACACCAACGAGAGCTCGTCATCCGTTTTGCCAATAAAGAAGAACCCGCTCGTCAGGTCGATGTCACGAATCGACTCAACCTTGCAGACGGTTAGGTCGTACGGGAGCTTTCGTAGTTTCATGATGCCCTCCTGGTGGGCGTGGTCTATTGGCATTGTACGACAGGCGGGCAAGCGTGCACCAACCAAGATTATTTGAGAAGGTAGAACTGGCACAAAGCAGGCACAAAGCATCCCGTTGGTCAAAGGGGACAGCACGCCCCTCGCCCCCATATATCAGTAATTTAACCTGTACACTTTTTGGCCAGATTGCATCCCCACCGTGTACACAAACGGGCCATTTGTGTACACGGTGGGGTAGTTTTCGTGACGTTTTGTGTACAGGTTGAAACTTTGATGTTTGGCAGCCGCGAGGAGTTGCCCATCTCCGTGCGGGCTTGGCACCCTACGGATCGGGGCCACGACCTGGGCAGCTCGCAAGAGGTTTAGCCCCTGTTGCCCAACAGGTCGGAAAGCTCGAGCCACTCGGTCTCCAGGTCTTCCAACAGCTCGGAGCACGAATCGACCTCGGCTTGCTTTGACAACAACGCCTCAAAGTCAGTGGGATTCACGCGCGCAAGCTCATCCTGCAACCGACCCAGCTCTGCCTCGGTCTTGCCCATGCGCCTCTCCACCGCGTCAAAGCGCTTCTTTAGCTCGCGACGCTCGGCATTGGACGGGCTCTTCTGCGGCGCGGAACCCTCAGGCCTCTGCGACACCTGCTTGGGAGACGCCTGCCCAAGCGACGCCTCGTCTTGCGACGAGCGAGCCGCGTCCAAACGGTCCAGGTACTCGTCCACCCCACCCGGACAATGCAGCAGCTTGCCGCCAATGAGCGAGAACTGGTCGTCGGTAACGCGCTCGAGCAGCGATCGGTCGTGGCTCACCATTATGAGCGTGCCGGGCCATGTGTCCAAAAGGTCCTCCACCACGGCGAGCATGTCGGTATCCAGATCGTTGCCCGGCTCGTCGAGCACCAACACGTTGGGCTCCTCCATGAGCACGCACAGCAGGGCCAACCTGCGACGCTGGCCTCCCGAGAGGGCACCCACGTACGTCATGAAGTCCTTGCGAGTAAAGCCCAGCCGCTCGGCCATCTGCTCGGGGCTCTGCGGCTTGCCATCCACGTTGTAGTAGCGTTTGAACCTGCCCAGCAGCTCCTGCACGCGCCAGTCGTCATGCGCCGACAGTCGTTCCAGACGCTGGCCGAGCCAGCCAAAGCGCACGGTCTTGCCGATCTTTACCCAACCGCGCGCCGGCCGTTGGCGACCACACATCACGCGAAGGAGCGTGGACTTGCCCGCGCCATTCTCGCCAAGGATGCCAACGCGATCCCCAGGCCCTATGATCCAGGAGATGCCGTCAAGTACGGGGACGGCCTCTGCGCTCGCCTCGGCACCGACCTGGTCCTGACTCGCAGGGTAGCTAACGGCTATGTCGCGCATCTCTATGACCTGCTTGCCAAGCCTGCTCATTGCCATGCGATGGAGCTCCACCGTGTTGCGCAGTGGTGGGTCGTTCTCTATGAGGGCCATGGCGGCGTCTATGCGAAACTTGGGTTTGCTCGTGCGGGCCTTGGCTCCGTGCGCGAGCCAGTTGAGCTCCTTGCGCAGCATGTTCTGGCGCCGCTCCTCCATAACGGCGGCCACGCGATTGCGCTCGACCCGTTGCTGGATGTAGGCCGAGTAGCCTCCCTCAAAGGGCTCAACGCGCTCGTCGTGAACTTCCCACATGTGCTCGCATACCTCGTCCAAAAACCATCGGTCGTGCGTGACCACGAGCAACGCACCCGCACCTTGAGGCCAGCGGTCCCTGAGGTGCCGCGCTAGCCAGCGGATGGCATGGAGGTCCAGATGGTTGGTGGGCTCGTCCAGAAGCAGCACGTCCCAGCGTCCCACGAGCAGCCGCGCCAAGTCTGCACGACGTCGTTGCCCGCCCGAGAGGTCGCCCACGCGGCCGTTCCAGTCCAGGTCCCCCACCAGCTCGGCGATGATGGAGCGGACGCGCGGGTCCGCCGCCCACTCGTAGGTGGGCATGTCGCCCACCACGGCCTGCTCGAGCGTGTCATCTTCACGCAGGCGATCGCCCTGTCCCAGCATGCCCACGGCAATGCCGCCACGATAGGTTATGCTGCCGCCGTCGGGCTCTAGCACCTGGCCCAAGAGGTCGAGCAAGGTGGACTTGCCGTCGCCGTTTTGCCCCACAATGCCAATGCGGTCGCCCTCGTACACGCCAAGGGTCTGATCCCTCAGCACGCGCTTGCCCGGCCACTCAAACGAAATGCGCTCCGCGCCAATAAGGATTCCCACGTTATCCGTCACCTTCCACCATGCGCTTGCAGCGAATGCAGCTTACTCTACCACTGTATACCATGCCCCACCATAGGCGTAGGCACAAAGCGGCTGATGCGCTAGGCAAGAAGAAGCGCCACGATCTTTTTTGTGAGCGCGTAGGTGCCCGGCGTCTTGCTCTCGCGCGGGCCCGCCACGTTGAGCGTAATGCCGCGTCCGAGCGAGGCGAGCCATGTGCGTACACCACCCAGCTCCTCCATGCTTTGGATCACCAGGCAGGGACGACCGTAGTCGTGGGCAAATCGCACGGTCATCTGCGTGCCGCTGCACGGCTCCAAGCCCGCCGGAGCGATTATGAGCGTGGCGTGCGAGTCGCGCACGTTCCATGCCGTCCGCTCCACGTAACCTTGGCTCTCTCCCTCCCTGAGCTCTGGGTACTGGGCAAGAAGCCCTGGCGCTTGTGGCAGGTCCTCTGCGAGCCCGCCCAGCGGGCACCAGCCGCAAATGGGCACGCCCGCCTCGCGTGCCGCGTCAAGCGCCCCTCGGTCGGCACCGGTCTGGCCGCCGGATCGAACGTATGAGATGCGCGGAATCGAGGAGGATATCGTGTTTGCCTCCGCTTGCTGCTCGCGAATAAGGGCCTTGTCTATGGGTTTTGTACCTTGTAGCGTCTGCCACTCGTCGCGCGTAATCCGGTTTACGTGCTCGGTCTTGCAGTCGCCCAACAAAACGCGCGGACGGTCCCTTATGGTCCGTTGGCGAGTGAACCCGGTCTTCTCCTGCACGCGTTTGCTCTGGTCGTTGTCGTCCGTATGAGAAGCCCATATGGCTTCCAGGCCAAGGTCGCAAAAGCCATAGCGCAGTACCTCGCGCACGGCTTCGGGCACATATCCCATGCCCCAAAACGGCTTGCCGATCCAGTAGCCCAACTCCGCCTGGTCGCTGCCTATGGCCAGATTGGACGCCGCGCCAATCATAAGACCAATGGCGCCAACAGGCTCGTTTGGGTTCTGGACGCCGCGAAGCGTTATGGCAAAGGTCTGCGGTACGGCAAGCACGTCGCGAATCACCTGCGTGCTGTGTTCGACGCTCGTGTGCGCGGGCCATCCCGCACGGGGTCCCACGATAGGATCGGACGCGTAACAAAAGAGCGCCTGGGCGTCCGACTCCTGCCAAGGCCTTAGGACCAGACGCTCGGTTTGCAGAATGGTAGGCCAATCCATGGTGTCTCCTCGCTCGTACTTGCGGTTGGGATATGTCGCGTTTGCCGGTCGCAGGTGCCGGTCGCGTTTGCCGATCGCGGCTTAGACCGGTTTGGACCACGGGCGTGCTGTGATTGCGAGCTGTGTGGGTCGTTCGCGATGTAGCGTGCTGTGATTGCGAGCTGTGTGGGAGAAGGGATACCATGCGTGCTGTGATTTCGAGCTGTGTGGGTCGGTAAGCCACACTGGTCGCAAAGACAGCACACTTGCTGGTGCGTGAGCCACACAGCTCGCAATCACAGCACACCACTGGGGTTCTCACCCACACTGGTCGCGATTACAGCACACCACCGACTCACCGCCGGTCCGGGAACCCACACAGGCCGAAATCACAGCACGCCGCCGATTCGCCGACGGGCGAACACGCCCGGCGCTGCTCACCACGCAAGCGAGCGGAGCAGAGCAATCTCGCGTGCGTAACCGTCCAGCTTGTTGGGCGTCTCCAAAACCATGGGAAGATCGCGCAAGCGGGGGTGCGAAACCACGGCCGCAAACGTATTGATGCCCAGATACCCCTCGCCGATCTTCTCGTGACGGTCCTTATGAGAGGCGCAATCGTTCTTTGAGTCGTTGAGGTGCAGCGCGCAAAGCCGATCCAAGCCAATAACGCGATCGAACTCGTTTAGCACCCCGTCCAGGTCGACTCGTATGTTGTATCCGCCGTCCCACACGTGGCATGTGTCCAGACACACCCCGAGCACGTCGCTCTTGGCACATCCTTCCAGAATGCACGCAATCTCTTGGAAGGTCCGTCCCACCTCGGAACCCTTGCCCGCCATGGTCTCCAACAGCACCGTGGTGCTCTGTCCCATGTCCAGCACGTCGTCGAGCGCCGAGCAGATGAGACGAATTCCCTCGTCAGCGCCTTGGCCCACATGGCTGCCCGGATGGAAGTTGTAGTAGTTACCCGGCAACAACTCCATGCGCTCCAGGTCTTCGGCCATGGCACGCCGCCCAAAGTCGCGCACGTCGGGCTTGGCAGAGCACAGGTTCATGGTGTACGGCGCATGGGCCACGAGCTTGCCAAATCCCTCACGATCCAGCAACGCGCAAAGCTCGGCCGCATCTTGCGGATCAGCCTTCTTTGCGTTGCCACCACGGGGATTTCGGGTAAAGAACGCAAAGGTGTTGGCACCGATGGAGAGGGCCTCCCTCCCCATGGCGGCGTATCCCTTTGACGACGAGAGGTGGCACCCAATGGCGAGCTCGCGCGCAACAACGCCCTCCGTTGTCGCATCCTCCCTCGACGTCGCGCTCACCATAGGAGTGCGATCTCGTCAAGAAGGCGTTCCGCCACCTCGGTCTTTGAGAGCGTGGGAAGCTCCTGCGTGCCCTGCGCAGAGACGAGCAGCACGTGATTGGTGTCGGACCCAAAGCCAGAATCGGCCCTGCTCACGTCGTTTGCCACCACGAGGTCGCATCCCTTCTTCTTGAGCTTGGCCTTGGCGTTTTCCTCGAGGTCGTTTGTCTCGGCTGCAAAGCCTACCACCAGGCGTTTGCGACAGCACTCGTTCTTGCGCTCGCACAACGCGGCAAGAATGTCGGCAGTCTGTACCAGGTCTATGCGGTCAAGACGCTCGTTTGCCTTCTTTAGCTTGTGGTCGGCCGTATGGGCGGGCGTGTAGTCTGCCACCGCCGCCGCGCAAATTGCGACATCGGCGTCTTCAAACGCCTGCAGGGACGCCTCGTACATCTGAGCCGCAGAGACCACGTCCACCCGCTCCACGCCCGCAGGGCACTCAAGCGACACGGGGCCAGAAACCAGCACCACATGCGCTCCCCGCGCTTCCGCCTGCTCGGCAATGGCGTATCCCATCTTGCCGCTTGAGGCGTTGGCAATGTAGCGCACGGGGTCTATGGCCTCGTGCGTGGGACCAGCCGTTACCAGGATCGTCTTGCCCGCAAGGCTCTTTTTGCCATTGTTTCGCCAGGCGTCCATAACGGCGCTTGCGATGTCCTCCACGGACGCGAGCTTTCCCTCTCCCACCTCTTCGCACGCAAGGCGGCCCTCCACAGGAAGGACGAAGCTCACGCCTCGCTCCTCCAGCAAGATCCTGTTTGTTTGGGTGACCTTGGCACGCCACATGTGCGTGTTCATGGCCGGAGCGATCACCACGGGAATCTGGGCGGGAACCGCCAGAAGCGTGGTGGACAAAAAGTCGTCCGCAAGCCCTGCGGCCATCTTTGCCATTATGTTTGCCGTGGCCGGGACCACGACCACCACGTCCGCCCAGCCGGCGAGCTCTATGTGCGGGATGGTTGACACCGTGCTCTCGTACAGCGAGGTGCATACCTTTTGCTTGGTAAGGCCCTCCCAGGTGGCGGCGCCAACAAACATAAGGGAGTCTTGGGTTACTGCAACCCGAACCTCGCATCCTTGCTTTTGCAGAAGTCGCAACACCTCGACGGCTTTGTATGCGGCAATGCCTCCGCATGCGCACAAGAGTACGCGCGGAGTCCTCGTTTTGCTCTTCACGGTATCCTCCTAGGAGTCTAGGTCAAACATACCATCGGTCACCAGCAGTCGATGACAGTAGGGGCATTCAGTAATGGAAGGGCCACGACGCAGGTCGCCAAACGAGCTTGGCGGTATGGTCACCCTGCACACGCTTGGCTGGTTGCCGCGGATGCTCTCCACCGCAAGACCGCCAAAGCGCTTGAACGCCTCGCCGTAGCGCTTGAGCGTCTGCTCGCTCACCTGCGCTACAAGCCCCTCGCGCTCGGCCTCAAGCGACCTTATCTCGCTCTCTATGTCAGCCGACTGCCGCTTTAGCGCCTCCATTTGCGACTCGCCCTCGGCCATGAGCTTCTTGTCCATGTCACGCGCGTTCTGCTCGGCCACGTGGGCCTTCTGGGCCTTTTGGACAAGGTCCTTGTGCTTGAACTCGTACTTCTCTATGCGCTTGGCAAGCGATACGAGCTGCGACTCCAGGTCGGCCAGCTCGCGGTAGTTGGCCTCGCCAGAGGTGTACCTCTCTTGCACCTCGGCCACGATCTCCTTTAGCCGCGCATTGCTCCGCTCGTTGTCTTCCAGATCCATGTCGGCATCCTTGCGCAGTCCCACGATCTTGGAGATCTGGGTCGCGAGCTGCTTGCGAGCCGCCACGATGGCCTGCAGCTTTTTTACCTGAGGCATGTTTGCAAGGGTCCGCTTGTTGCGCATGATCGCAATGTCGATCTCTTGGATTCGAAGCAGGGCTTGCGTCTCTTTCATGACTTCCTCCGAGCGTCGTCGCGTTGCCCACTATGTTACACGTATTTTGCCCTTTGGGGCGAGACCCCTTTGGCCTTTTTGACTTATTTATGCTGCAAGCGTCCCACTATGGACAGCAGGGCCTCCGCAAATCGCTCAAGGTCGTGCGCATCCACGCGTTCGTCAAACGACACTCGCAGCGAGCCCAAGGCGTCATTTCGCGCGATTCCCATGGCCAGCAGCACATGGCTCGCATCCAACGACCCGCTCGCACACGCCGACGCCGCGCTCACCTCAAACCCCGCCGCATCGAGCTGGAGCACCAGCGACTCGGAATCCAACCCGGGGACCATGAGGCTCACAAGGCCCGGCAACCGGTCGTCTCCCATAACGCTCGTGGTGGTGGGCACTATGCCCGACCCCTCATGGCACACGCGATCATAGAGCGCTTGAGACAAGCCGGCCACATGGCGACGACACTTTTCCAAATCGGCGCACACCGCCTTTGCAACGGCCGCGAGCGCCATGGCGCCTCGCACGTCCTGCGTGCCGGGACGAATGCCGCGCTCTTGTCCCCCACCAAAGGTCTGGGGCCGCAAGGGCACCCTGCCGCGCACCGCAATCGCTCCGGTACCCACCGGCGCACCGATCTTGTGCCCAACGATTCCCACCGCGTCGCAGTTGCGCAGGTTGAGGGGTACCTTGCCAAAGCTCTGCGCCGCGTCGGTGTAGAACAGCGCACCTGCCTTGTGGGCGGCTTGTGCCAGCTCGTCTATGGGCTGAATGACCCCCGTCTCGTTGTTTGCCGCCATTACCGAGACAAGCGCCACGTCTGGCCCCAACTCCTGGGCAAGCGTCTGTGGCGCGACAACGCCTGAGCGCGTGGGAAGAAGCAACACGACCTCAAAGCCGCGGTCCCTAAGCATGGGCGCCATGTCCAGGCCCGAGTCGTGCTCTATGGCCGAGAGCAGCACCTTGGTCCTCTTGCGATCGCGCGCCCGCGCGCCCTCCGCGAGCCCCACTATGGCAAGGTTGTTGTTCTCGGTCCCGCCCGACGTAAACACGATGTCCGCGGGACGAAAACCCCCGCCCAAGAGCCTTGCCAGGTCGCGCCGCGTGCCGTCCAAGGCACGTGCTGCTTCGCGCCCCGCCGTGTGCAGCGAGTTGGGATTGGCACCCGCAAACGACGACGCCTCGTAGGCGCGCTCCGCCTCCAAGGCTTCTACGCGCACGGGAGCCGACGCGGCAAAGTCCAAGTACACCCGCCTCTGTTGCGCTGCCATGATCACAACCTGCGCAGTTCCATGCCCATGAGTCCGCACCGGCGCATGTCCTCCACGGCCTGCGCATGGTCGGGAGCGTCAAACACCGCGCTTCCGCCAACCAAGACGTTGGCGCCTGCGGCCACCACCTGGGCGGCGTTCTTTGGCGAGATGCCGCCATCGATCTCTATCATGGGACGCACCGAATGGCTTCGGCACAGCTTGGTGAGCTGCGTGAGCTGGTTGTAGGTATGCTCGATGAACTTCTGGCCCGAGAAGCCGGGGTTCACCGACATCACCAGCACCATATCCAGGTAGTCGATAATTGCCTCGAGCGACGAGACCGCCGTACCGGGGTTGATGGCAACCGCTGCGCGCCGGCCCCGTTTATGGATCTCGTCCACGATGCGATGCGCGTGCTTTGCGGTCTCCGCATGAAAGGTGAGGACGTCCGCGCCAGCATCCAGGTAGTCCCTAAACACCTCGTCGGGATTGCTCACCATCATGTGAACATCCACGGGAAGGTCGGTCCCCCTCTTTACCGTGCGCAGGATGCCCGGGCCAAAGGAGATGTTGGGCACAAAGTCGCCGTCCATCACGTCGTAGTGGATAAAGTCGGCGTTAGACACGCTTGCGAGCTCATCCTCCAGATGGAGAAAGTCTGCGGCAAGAATCGAGGGCGATATGAGCACGTCATTTAGCATGAGGTGTGCCTCCTTGCTCGTTACTGGTCTTTGTGGGACGGGCCCGATGCCCCGTCGCTGACTTTGTCTGTGGCTTCTTGCTGGCCAACGCCATAGAACTCCACCACGGGCGTGCGCTCGATCAGGGCCTCCACCGCGTTGGAGAGGGGCAGCCCCTCAAACAGCAGGTCGTACACGACCTTTGTTATGGGCGCCTGGACCCCATGCGCCACGGCAAGCTCCCAGATGCTTCGGGCCGCCTCGGCGCCCTCCACGATCATGCCGGTACGTCGTTGGTAGGCGTCCAGAGACTCGCCGCGCACGAACGCCTCGCCAAACGAGCGGTTGCGCGAGTGGCGCGAGGTGCAGGTGACCACGAGGTCGCCCATGCCGGCGAGCCCCATGCAGGTGAGCGGGTTGGCGCCCACCGCCACGGCGATGCGGCTCACCTCGGCAAGGCCGCGCGTCATGAGCACCGCCAAGGTATTGTCGCCAGCGCCAAGCGCCACGGCTATGCCGCACGCGATGGCGATAACGTTCTTCTCGGCCGCGCAGATCTCCACGCCCTCCAGGTCCTCGGTCACATACACCCTGAACGCGGGACACACCAGCATGCTTTGGAAGTACTTGGCCACGTCTTGGCTCTTTGAGGCAACCACGGCGGCCGAGATGGTTCCTTGGCTTATCTCTTCCGCATGGTTGGGACCGCTGAGGACGGCGATGCGGTTCTCGTTGCCAAGCTCCTGGGCGACGACGGTTGCCATGAGGTTGCCGGTTCCGCGCTCGACGCCCTTGGTGAGCACCAGCACGGGAACGTCGTTTGCGACGAATGGCGCCAGACGGGCGCAGGTTTGGCGCAGAAACGCCGAGGGCACCACCAGCAGCAACGCTTCGGCGTCTTGCGCCGCCGTCTGGAGCGATGTGGTGGCCCTCACGTTTTTGGGGAACTCAAAGTCGGGCAGCTGCACGGGGTTGTGGCGCGTGTTGTTTATGCCGTCGGCAACCTCTTGCTCAAACGACCAGACCACGACCTCCTGCGCCTGCGGCGACACAAGGCTCGTTACGGCCGTGCCCCACGAACCGGAGCCGATTACCGCGACCTTCTTTGCCAAGGGAGCACCCTTTGCAGTGTTTGACACATGAAGCATGTCCGCGTCGCTCACTTGCCCTCACCCTCCTTGCTGTGGTGAATCTGGAATCGCCGCTCCTCACCGTGCATAAGCCTAACAAGGTTTTGTCTGTGAGACCAGATGACGACCACCGCGACTATTACCGTGGGGATGAGCGCGACGCCCGTTATGCCATAGAGCATGCTGAACAAGGGCAGGCTCGCCGCTGCCGCCACCGACCCCAGCGACACGTAGCGCGTGGGGATGGTGAGGACCAGAAACACCGCCAGCATGCTGAGGCCGAGGGGCCAGTACAGACCCAGCCCCGCGCCAAGGCCAACCGAGATGCCCTTGCCACCATGGAAGTTGAGATAGGGGCTAAAGATGTGACCAAGCACGCATGCGCAGTACAGTGTGGTGCTCACCCAGCCAAAGGTCGCGTTGTGAGCGAGCATGGCCCCGTTGCCGCCAAAGCACACAGCCGCTATGAGAAAGCGAAACAGCAGCATGCAGAGGGTGCCTTTTCCCACGTCGCACAAGAACGTGAGCGCCGCCGCCTTGCCGCCCGCGGTACGCGCGACGTTGGTCATGCCAATGTTTCCGGAGCCCGACTTGCGGACGTCGACGCCGTTCATGGCGTTTGCGATGACGAGGCCAAAGGGTATGCCACAGATCAGGAACGAGATGACCGCCGCGACGGCCGTTGCGATAGCAAGATTCATGTTGTTAGTCCTTCTTTCGGAACTTAAGACGAATGGGTGTGCCAACGAGGTCGATCTTCTCGCGAAGTCGGTTCTCTATGAATCGCTCGAAGTTGTCGTCGACCAGGTCGGGCGCGTTGCAGAAGAACGTAAAGGTTGGCGGGCACGTGTTTGCCTGCGTTGCGTAGTTGAGCTTGAGGCGTCGGTTCTTGCTGGTTACCGTGTGGCCCGACTGGCGAATCTCGTCCAGAAGGCCGTTGAGCTTGGACGTCTGAACGCGGCTGGCACGAGCCTGAGCGGCGGCGCTGGCAAAGTCGAGCGCCTTGAGGCACGAGCGCCCGGTGAGCGCCGAGATGCGGACCACGGGCGCCCACGTGGCAAAGGGCATGCGACGTGCGAGCGACGCCTCCACGTCGTCGCGTTCGGGCGCCGTCTGCACGAGGTCCCACTTGTTGAGGCATATTACGAGCGCGCAACCGCGCTCGATGGCCATTACGGCCAGCTTTTGGTCCTGCTCGGTGACCCCTACCGACGAGTCGATGACGAGTAGGCACACCTCGGCCTTGTCCATGGCCATGAGGCCGCGCACCATGCTGTAGTACTCCACGTCCTCGTGCACCTGGGACTTCTTGCGCATTCCGGCGGTATCCACCAAGCGGTAGCGAACCCCGCCATGCTCCACCACCACGTCCACGGCATCGCGCGTGGTACCCGCCACGTCGCTTACGATGGAGCGGTTGTGGCCCACCAGGCGGTTGGTGAGGGACGACTTGCCCACGTTGGGACGACCGATTATGGCTATGTTGAGCGCGTCGTCTGTGGGCAGGTCCTCTTGCTGCTCGGGAGGAAGGGCGTCCACCACACTGTCCAGCAAGTCGCCCGTACCATGGCCGTGACCTGCGCTTATGGGTATGGGCTCGCCCACGCCCAGCGCATAGAAGTCCCACGTGGAGAGCTCCTTGCTGGGGTCGTCGATCTTGTTGACCACCAAGAACGAGGGCTTTTTTGACTTGCGCACCACGCGCGCCACTTCCTCGTCCTCGTCGGTGATTCCCACCGTGCCGTCCACAACGAACACGATGACGTCTGCCTCCTCGCAGGCAAGAAGCGCCTGCTCGCGAATGCGCGGGGCAAAGGTGTCTTTGGAGTGAATGGATTCTATGCCGCCCGTGTCTACCAGCACAAACTCGCGACCGTTCCAGTCGGTCTGGTGATACGAGCGATCGCGCGTGACGCCGCGCGACTCGTGAACGATTGCCTCGCGTCGCTCCGCAAGGCGGTTCACCAAGGTGGATTTGCCCACGTTGGGGCGCCCCACCACAGCTACTATGGGCTTGGCCATGTGGCCACCTTTCTGTATGTGTTACGCTCGAGCTCGTGTAACGCTCGTACTCCAATTCTACCACGCTCGCCGACAAGTGCGCCAACTGCACAGATGATGCGGATATGGGGGTTGCGCGGGCGTGGTGTGGGGGGCCGTGGGGGGGCGACGTTGGGGCGGCGTGGGGGCGGCGTTTACGGGTTGCCTGCGGGGGCCGTGGGGGCGGTCGCCGGACGCCGGATGGCCCTGTTTGGCTGTCGCGGGAATTGGGATGCGATTTGCGACATTTCCGGGCCGGATTTGTCGGTTTTCGCATCACGAACCGTGGGTTGGTGGAGACGTGCGACCGGTGCGTGCTGTAATTGCGAGCTGTGTGGCTCGCCAGCCCTGGGGGTGTGCTGTCTTTTCGGCTGTGTGGCTAGCCATTCCACACAGCTAGCGATTACAGCACACATGACCGGAAACGACCCACACAGCTAGCGATTACAGCACGCTCGGAGTGGATTGACCCACACTGCTCCAAAAGTCAGCACGCATCGTCGCACGCCACCCACACAGCTCGCGATTACAGCACGCGCGGCCTGTTCCACCCCACACTGCTCGCGATTACAGCACGCGCGCGCAGCAAACGGTGGATTGGGGCTTGGCTCCAAATGCCCGACCCGTGAATGGTTGATAACCGCGTGGGGGGCACAACCATGCAACAGCGCCTTTCATCCCCGTTGTCACGGCGATGCTGTCTGGCCGAGCACATCAAAGATTTAACCCGTACACTTCTCGTCCAAAACACGACCCTACCGCGTACACAAACGGCCACTTAGTGTACGCGGTGAGGGCAATTCCGTTACGTTTTGTGTACGGGTTAAAACTTTGATATTGGGCAGCGTAGGTACTATACGACAACAGGGACGAGACGTAGGTTCGTGCGCGAAGTCCAAACTCGGATGCATCTATGCGGGAATCGGGTACTCGTACGAGCGCGCGTATAGCCCTTTCGGCGCGATGTCGACCTTTCCGTCCAGCCACGTGAGCACGCCGTGCCTCACCTCTAGCGTGTCGAATGCGGCCTTATCAGCCGTGGCCACGTTGAGGAGACAACAAGCCCAATCGACCAAGGGCAGATGCTGTATGCCTCGCTGCTTCACGAGCTAGAGATGGAGGGTGCCTCCCATGCGGATGTGTTCGCTGGTAGGACGCACGAGCAGATGATGGATGACGCCCGGATGGAGAGGTGGCGCGAGAAGGGACTTGGCGGTGAATAGCGAGCTAAAGAACCTGGTGGACTCGTGCGTTTGGATTGATAGCTACCTCGGCGGCCATCCAAGGCACGACGATTCGCTCGCGTTCATTCGCGAGGCGTACGAATCCGGCGCGCAGCTGCTCTATGGCGCATCGAATCTCGAGAGCATATTCTATGTGCTGCTAGCTGAGGTAAAGCGCATGGTTCGCCTGGAGAAGGTCCTGCGCACGCCAATCGCAAAGACCGCTACTCCAGCACAGATGCGAGAGGTACTCTCGATCATGCGCGGGCGAGGTCTTGTCCATCAGTCGCGACCCCAAAGATTCACACAAGAGCTGGAGAAGAAGCCAGCCAAAAGAACACGGCCAAGACACGCCTACTTCCCCATCGCCCGCAGCGTCACAGGGCCGAGCAAACGGCATCGAGGATGTTTGGAGGGTTGGGCATGCAGATGGCAACGCTTCCGCCTCGGCGCTCGATCTTCTCCGTTATGGCGAGCTGGGTTACGCCATCGAGCGTGAGCTTGTCAAAGTTGAACATTACCTCGGGAAGCACCACCAGCGTATCTTGCAGGTCTTGCGGCAGCTGGGCGAGGAGGTCGCAAGCCACGATGAGGCCCGTTACGTTTACGTCTCCCCCAAAGTAGTCGTTGCGCACGGAGAAGGGCGACACCGCATCGCACCAAGCATCGCAGAGCTCGCCATACACCCCCTCGGCAGCCTCGCCGCACACCAGAAGCACGCGCTTGTTCGCAGCCTTAAGCGCCTGCGCGGCCCTCGCGAGGTCTTCTCTGCGTTTACTCTTGAGGCGCGAGACCTCATCGAGGAAGTAGCGCAGCATGCCGATGCCGTCGTAGAACTGCGGGTATCCGTCGTAGGTGCTCGCTGGCGGGATGGGCAGCTCCGCGTCCAAGTAGAACTCGTCCGAGAGTTGGAACCGCGTGATGCCCAGCTCGCGGCGCGCTCGCTCTTGGTACGGCTCCAGCAGCCGCACCACCGCTCGGCTCGCCTCCCGGTCCTCCGAGAAGGACGACGAGAAGCGCTTGGAGTACTTGGTGTAGCCCAAAGGCACGATGGCGAGCGACGTTACCTGCGGGTGTGCCTCCACCCAGGCGAGCGTGCGTTCCAGCTCGGGACCGTCGTTGATGCCCGCACAGAGCACGATCTGGCCGTGAATCTCGATGCCGGCGTCGCACAAGCGCTCGAGCACCTCCATCCCGCGCATGGCCCGCCTACCAATGAGCGGCACGCGCACCTCCGGGCTCACCGCGTGGATGGAGACGTTCATGGGCTCCAGCCTGCAGCGGATGATGCGCTCCACGTCGGCGTCGCTGAGGTTTGTGAGCGTGACGAAGTTGCCCTGCAAAAACGAGAGGCGGTAGTCGTCGTCGCGAAGCATGAGGGAGGCACGCGCGTCGGCGGGCAACATGGCCATAAAGCAGAACTGGCACGCGTTTACGCAGGTACGGATACCGTCAAAGAGCACGTCGGTGAACTCCATACCCCAGTCCTGGCCGGGTTCGCGCTCGAGCGTGCACTCGTACTCCTCGCCGTCGGTGGGGTCGAACACCGTGAGCTCGGCCTCGCTGCCGTCGGCCTCCCAGCGCCAGGTGATGATGTCTTCCATGGGCTCGCCGTTGACGGTGTCGATGCGCATGCCAGGTTCGAGCCCCGCCTCCCATGCGGGGCTGCCGTCCTCCACCCGTGCGATCCAGGCACCGTCCGCGCGCTCGCGCGTGCTCGCGTAGTCCGCTAGGCGCTCCTTTGTGGGGCCTGCCGGCATGCCATCCTCCTAACGTAGGGCCGAGTTTTACCGTGATAGCGTATCATTATCGTTGAGCTTGTTCAGTCGCCGCAGCGCTACGGCTCGACCAAATGCGCAAGCACGGCATCGAGCACGGAGTCCGGCACGTCGCAAGAGCGCAGGTACCTACGCACCGAGCCATGCGTCTGCACCACAGTATCGTACACCGCCGCGATCGCCTCCAGGCGCGTGTGCAGTATATAGGACGAGAAGTCTTCGTTTGGATCCTTCTGAGGCGCCTTCCCATTTGGGTCGTACGCCAGAACGGCCTTGTCCACGGCCTCCCGTGGGGCAAACGAATAGCAGTAGTCGGCCAGGATCTGATTGCGCGGCACGTCCGCGAGGCCAAGAAGGAGCATGGCAACCATGCCGGTGCGGTCCATTCCCGCCGCGCAGTGAAACAGCACGCACTGGCTCTTGTCTGCCTGAGCGCAGAACTCTAGCACCGAGCAAACGGTTGCTGGCACGGCCAGCATGTACAGGTAGCTCGAGACCAGGTAGTTGCCCACGTTGCGCGCGGGCACCATGGTGGGCGCGGAAATGTCCACCTCGTAGAAGGGGACGTTTTCCCAGGTAACCCACCCTTGGTTGGAGAATCGGCACGTTTGACGCGGTGACTCCATCTGGCTTCGCAGATCGAGCACGCGCGACACTCCCCAACGGCGAAACCGAAAGAGGTCGATCTTTGTGAGCGAAGAGGTCGCCCCGCAGCGCACGAATCGATGCGCCTGAGTCTTTCCGTGCGGAGAGTCGCATCCTCCTAGGTCACGGACGTTCGTGCAGGTGCGGATGCGCGGGGTATCGATCAGACTCATAATGCTCCCCTCTGTCTT
>JAUMWL010000024.1:18379-25801 GCA_030529665.1 Coriobacteriales bacterium | reverse complement strand
ATTAGATTAGAGCATCTATCACTCTTGTGGTTTACAAGCAGCGCGAAAGCTCTTGTTGTTGTCGCTGGGTAAAACTTCCGTGACAGCGACTACTTGCGGGAGGTAATGCGATATGACGCACAGCCTAAGGGTAGGTATTGACATAGGGTCCACGACTACAAAGATCATCGCCGTTAACGAGGCGGGGTATATTGTGCATCGCGTCTATCGACGCCACCATGCCCGCCAGGCGCAAAGCGTCGCCCAGCTACTCGAGGAGCTCGATGAGAAGTTCCCTGCGGAGTCCTTTGAGCTTGCGGTTACGGGGTCTGGTGCCACGGGGATAGCCGAGCGCCTTGGCGTGCCGTTTGTGCAGGAGGTTGTTGCAAACGCGCTAGCCATACAGTCGCTGCATCCACAGGTCCGCACCGCCATTGAGCTGGGTGGCCAGGATGCCAAGGTCGTGTTCTTTCGCGAGGACGAGCGCACGCACGATCCTGTGGTGCACGACATGCGCATGAACGGAAGCTGTGCTGGCGGCACGGGAGCGTTCATTGACGAAATCGGCAAGCTACTGCAGATTCCCGCAGGTGAGTTCGACGCCTTTGCGTCGCGAGGAACCACGTGCTACGACATATCGGGCCGTTGCGGCGTATTCGCCAAGACCGACATTCAGCCGCTGGTCAACCAAGGCGCGTCAAAGGAAGACCTTGCGCTGAGCGTGTTCCACGCGGTTGCCAAGCAAACGATTGGGGGTCTTGCCCAAGGCCTCACCATTGAGGCGCCGGTAGTCTTTGAAGGAGGGCCCCTTACCTTTAACAAGCGGCTCGTCACGGTGTTCCAGGAACGGTTGTCGCTTGCTGACGACGAGGTGGTTCGGCCCCGTCATCCCGAGACCATCGTTGCCTACGGAGCCGCGATTGCCATTGGCAAGATCGTTGACGCGAGCGAGAAGCCCTTTAACATCAAGCTCGCCCTTGCCTCTTTGGCGTCGACCCAGGAGGACGAACGTGCCCACGGCACGCCGTTGTTTGCCACAGACAAAGAGCGGGAGTCCTTTGAGCACCGCCTGCGTAGCACGGAAGGCCCTGCCGAGCTGGTTCCATCAAAGGGGGCCGAAACGCTGGGTCGGCACAAGAAGATGGGCGTGTTGGAGGGACCAGACATATCAGGCGGACCCATCCCAGGAAGCGCTTGTACGGGTTATCTGGGCATAGACTCGGGTAGCACCACCACCAAGCTTGCCCTCGTGAGCGAGGAAGGACGGCTGCTCCACAGCTTCTATGCCAACAACGAGGGCAAGCCCCTGGAGGTCGCGCGCAATGCCCTCCAAGCCATGTACGCAGTGTTTGACGAGGTGGGAATCGAGCTAGAGGTCCTGGGTCTCGGCACCTGTGGCTATGGAGAGGAGCTGCTTGCCACGGCTTTTTGCGCAGACGTGCACACGGTCGAAACGGTTGCGCATGCGCTCGCCACCACCCGCGCGGTGCCAGATGCCACCTTTCTGCTTGACATAGGCGGCCAGGACATGAAGGCAATCTGGCTCCAGAATGGCGTGGTGACCAACGTGGTGGTCAACGAGGCCTGTTCCTCCGGATGCGGGTCGTTTTTGGAGAGCTTTGCGGCAAACCTCGGATACGACGTGCGCGACATCCAAGGTGCCGCCTTCGCCTCCAAGAATCCAGCCGAGTTGGGCAGCCGCTGCACCGTATTTATGAACAGCAGCATAATAGGTGCGCAGCGCGCAGGATACACTCCCGAGGATATCCTAGCGGGACTTTGCCGTTCCATCGTGGGCAACGTCTTTGACAAGGTCCTTCGCATTAAGGACCCATCCGCCCTCGGTGGTCGCATTGTGGTTCAGGGAGGAACGTTCTCCAACGATGCCGTGGTGCGCGCATTCGAGGAGCGTGTGGGACTTGAGGTCACGCGGGCGCCTTACCCCGGACTCATGGGTGCCATCGGCGCAGCATTTGCAGCCCAGGAGGCGCGTGCGGCACACCCCCACGACCGCACGTCCTTCGTCGGTCGCGACGGCGTTTCGAGCTTCTCGTACGAGCGCACGACCAACGCAGCATGTCCGTACTGCGCAAACCACTGCAAGCGCACCATCGTGACGTTCTCCAATGGGGCTGCCTACGTTACGGGCAATCGCTGCGAACGCGGAGCCGTGGTCTCTTTGGAGGAATCCCACCAGACCACGGTCGCAGACGACGCCGTTGGCCAGACGGAGCTCAAGACCGACGCGTCCGCTCCCGACCTTTTTGCCTTACGGCAGCGCCTTTTGTTTAAGAACTATCCCATACGCGATGTGGCCCAGACCAGGGACGAGGTCATTGGTATTCCACGCGTGCTTGAGTTTTGGGATGCGATGCCCTTTTGGACCACGCTGTTTCGCTCCATCGGCGTTGGCGTGCGCATATCCAAGCCCAGCACGCGCAAGAAGTTCGAGCAAGGACTCTCCGGCGTCGCTTCCGACACGGTTTGCTTTCCCGCAAAGCTTGTTCACGGCCACGTGCAGGAGCTGGCCTGGGCAGGCGTCAACAGCATCTTTATGCCAATCATCACCACCGTCCCCACCGAGAACACGTCAAAGACGAGCCTGTGGATGTGCGCGGTGGTAAAGGGATACCCCATGGTCATGCGCAACACCGACGACCCGTTGCGTGCCTATGGCGTGCCCCTCGAAGCGCCGCTGTTCCATTGGTATGACACGCGCGACCGCGACCGCCAGCTCACAGAATGGCTGGCTCAGCGGTTTGGTGCAAGCGCCGAAGAGGCACGTAACGCCATTGCGCAAGGCGACGCCGCTATGGAGCAGTTTCGAAACGAGCTATGCGATGCTGGCAAGAAGGCCCTTGCCGACGCGCGGGCCAGCGACAACATTGCCATCGTGTTGGCCGGGCGTCCTTATCACAATGACCCACTGGTCAACCACGGCGTGCCGCAGATGATTGCCCGCATGGGCATAACCGTGCTGCCGCCCGACGCGCTGCCCGGCATCAACGACGTGGACCTTTCGCGATGTCGCATCGACGTGGTGAACAACTACCACGCGCGTGTGCTCGCGAGCGCACTTATCGCTGCCCAGACGCCCGGCCTCCACATGGCCCAGCTCGTGAGCTTTGGCTGCGGACACGACGCCTACCTCACCGACGAGATTATTCGCGTCATGCGCGAGCTCTCGGACAAGTCGCCTCTTGTCCTCAAGGTTGACGAGAGCGACGCCACCGGCCCGTTGCAAATTCGCATCCGCTCCTTTGTGGAAACGCTTCGTCGCAAGGACGATGTGGCACAAGAGGTCGCTGCCTCGAATCCCTCACATGAGCTGAGTGACCCTTACCCACAGAAGTTTGTGCGTGCTGACCGTCGCAAGCGCACCGTCCTTGTGCCCAACACCTCGCACGCGTTCAGCCGCCTGCTGTCGGCCGCATTCGAACGCGAGGGGCTGATTGCCGAATCGATTCCCATTGGCCGCGAGCGAGCCATCGCCCTGGGAAAGCGCTACGTGCACAACGACATCTGCTTCCCAGCGCAGATTACCATTGGCGAGACAATCCAAGCGCTGCAGAGCGGCAAGTACGACCTCGACCGAGTCGCCGTCATGACGGGCAAGTACGTCGGCGACTGTCGCCTTACTCACTATGCGGCGCTTCTGCGCAAGGCGCTCGACGAGGCGGGGTTCGATCAGGTGCCCATCATCACCAACGACACGCAGGACGATCACCAGATTCACCCTGGCTACCATATGGGAATCAAGGCGTCGGTCGCCGTTGTCTTTGGGCTGCCCATGCTCGACGCCTTGGAGCAGCTGCTCAGGCGCATGCGTCCCTACGAGCTCGTTCCAGGGTCTGCCGACGCTGCGTTCGAGCGCGCAGTGGACGCGCTTATCAACGGCATTAAGAGACAAGGCGTTTTGGGCGCTCGCAGCGGGTTTGTCCAAGCGATTGCAGAGATGAAGACCGTGCGCTGTGACCTTTCGCACCGACGCCCGCGCGTGCTGATCGTGGGCGAGTACCTGCTCAACTTCCATCCGGGGTCGAACCGCAACATCGAGCTCTACCTAGAGGCAAACGGTCTCGAAGTCGTGCAGGCACACATGGCAGACGTTATTCGCAAGACGTACTTCTACAAGCAGGCCCAATCGCGCGAATACCACGTTCATATTCCGCGAGGAGAGCGCGTCTTCAACGCGGGTGCCAACGCGCTCTTTGAGAAGGCGCACGACATGTGCGACCGCATCGCTGCGGCGCATCCCCTGTACGAGCCGCCCGTGCGTATGGGCGAGCTCGTGGGTCCAAGCGATCCGTTGATGCATCACACCTTCGATGCGGGCGAGGGCGTGCTCATACCGGCCGAGATTATCCACCATGCCGAGCATGGGTGTCGTGCCTTTGTGATTCTGCAGCCGTTTGGGTGCCTGCCTAACCACGTATGCGGACGAGGCATGGCCAAGCGGCTCAAGGAGCTGTACCCGGATGCGCAGATTCTCTCGCTCGACTTCGATCCTGATATGAGCCAGGCGAACATCGAGAACCGTCTCCAGATGCTCATTATGAGCTCAAAGCGCTAAGGGGCAAACGTCCCCGTCCCCGCTGTCTCGTGGTAAGATGTTTTATCCATGCCATCCCGTGCGAGTCTTCAAGGAGGACCCATGCAACGCAGAGCTGCCACCGCGACCGTTCCCGCGAACCCTGCGGTGGGACTCTGGAAGCGCTTCTTGGTGCTCGTCCCTCTGGTCGTGGTGCTTGGCATTGCGTCGTACCTGCACATTCGCTCGGTAAGCGGCACCTATACCGCGGTGGGCAACCTCGATTACACCGAGGAGGAGCTTGCCACCTGCACGGCCACGTTTTCGCAGGAGGGCGTGGTGGAGATTGTAAACGTCCAGCTCGGGCGTTATGGTGCCCCGCTGGTAACGTTTCGTGCCCTCCGGGACGGTCACACCACGGTTCAGTTTGGCAGGGACAACAACTACGACTTTTGGGATCTGGAGGTAAGGGACGGCGGCATCTTGCAGGGTGGGGTGGACTTTGCGGGATGGGAGGCCATTCTGATAAGCGCCTGCATTGTGTTTGCGGTCTTGGCGGCGCTGTTTGCGAGCGTCCTCGTGCGTCTGTGGCGCGCCTCGTGGTATGGGTACGAGATGGTGGCTAGCGGCGGTGGCATGCTCTTCTTTCTCTTTCAGCTGAGCCTGTTTGCAATGTTTGTGCTCAGAAACAGCGAGCGCGGGTTTGACGACCTTGCCTACGACCTCACCGTAATGGCCGACTACTTTGTGTACCTGTCGATACCCGCCATGGCCGTCCTCATGCTGCTCGTGTCCATAAGCAACATATCGCTCATTCGCCACGAGGGGCTGCGGCCCGTCAACCTACTGGGCGTCTCGGTCAGCGTGGTGTGGGTGCTGGTTACCTTTGCCTGGCATTCGTCGGGAAGCGTCATATACCAGCTGTTCTCGTCCCTTGCGGTCTTGCAGTTCCTCAACTCAATAATGTCGTCGGCAATCGCGTTTGGCGAATGCCTGCTGCTCTCCACCATGGTGTGCGCGTGGCTGGCGGCCCGCCATGTGCCCAAGGCTGCGGTCGACTACCTGGTAATACTGGGCTGCGGTATTCGCGCCGACGGCACGCCGTGCCCGCTGTTGGCGGGTCGCGTGGACAAGGCCCTGGCGTTTGACAAGACCTGCGTACAGCAAGGTGACGCGCCTGCCACGTTTGTGCCCAGCGGCGGGCAGGGTCCCGACGAGGTTATGAGCGAGGCCCAGAGCATGGGCAACTACCTGCAAAACAAGGGCGTGGAGGCCAGCCGCATTGTGCTGGAGGACAAGTCCACCACCACGCGCGAGAACATGGTCTTCTCGCGCGAGGTGATAGAGCGCCATGCGGGCAAGGATGCGAGCGAGGTGCGCATTGCCTTTAGCACCACCAACTACCACGTGTTTCGCGGCTACGTGTGCGCGCATCAGGCGGGCATGGCCGTGGAGGGCATGGGCAGCAAAACAAAGGCGTACTTTTGGCCCAACGCGTTCTTGCGCGAGTTTGTGGGCCTGCTGGCCAATCAGCGGCGGGGTATTCTGCAAACCTACCTCGTTATTGTGCTCTTCTACCTCGTGGCGGAGTGGGCCCTTATGATGCGATAAGCCCGTGCGTGCGTGGCGCTTCCGAGGCGGAACACCCTTTTCGGGAAACGGTGTTCCGCGTTGCGCCGCTCCACGCACGCGCGGCCTAGAGCCCGCAGAACCCCAGCGCCGCCACGTATGGCGCGAGTGCCAGCCCAACAAAAAACGTAATGACAAATGCCACGGTTGTCTCGTACTTCTCCATGGTGCTTCTCCTTTGGTCCGTTTGTGCGTGCGATGAGTGCATCATACAAACCGGGCGAGACAGAAATTTGGCATTAGCTGGCATTCGGTGGCGACGGGCCCCAATCGCCGTGGACACAGCCGCCCGTTTGTGGCTAATATGGTTGACCGACGGATTGCAAACGCGAACGGAGGCATGCATGTACGGGCTCAAGACCCAGGCGTACTTTGACAGCGCGCACTTTTTGGCCGACTACTACGGCAAGTGCGAGAACCTGCACGGTCACAGGTGGCGCGTGGTGGTGTATTTGGAGCAGGAGCAGCTGCAGACTGCGGGCACCATGCGCGACATGGTGCTGGACTTTGGCGTGTTTAAGCGCACCGTGCGCGACCTGGCAAACTCCGTTGACCACACCTTCCTTGTGGAGGAGGGCACGCTCAAGCCGAGCACCATTGCCGCGCTTGAGTCGGAGGGCTTCTCGCTTACGGTGTTTCCGTTTCGCACCACGGCCGAGAACCTCGCGCGGTGGTTCTTTGACCAGCTTGTGCAGCAGGGCCTGCCCGTTGGCCAGGTGGACTGCTACGAGACGCCCAACAACTGCGCCATCTACCGCCCTGGCGTGTAGCGAAGCTGGCGAAAAGGGGCCAGTCCCCAATCCGCCAGCGGGCGGGCGTTGGGACTCCGCTCCCCTGTCCGCCCGCCTTGAGCAGAAAGGGCAACCACTTTCTGCTCAAGGCGCAGGCATGACATCAAAGTCTAAACGTGTACACAAACCGTCACAAAAAAGGGCCCACCGTGTACACAAACGGGCCGATTGTGTACACGGTGGGGTCATAATACTGCCAAATAGTGTACACGTTAAAACATTTATATCGGTCGGTTCGTCTGGCCGGAAGGGCAGGCGGGTCCGTAAGCCGCCCGCTCCGCCCGCTCCAGCTCGGCTTGGCAATGGCTTTTGGAAACCAACCTGCGTCATTAACGAGCACTCTGCCGGTTAGGCGAAACAGCACCCAGCAGAATGGGTGGCCCATCTTGGAGGCCCGGAAGCGGACGGACGTGCGAAAGCCGACCGTTGGTCGGGCTTCTGACAAGACGCACAGAGCGCCGTGGTCCTCGAAAAACCCGGTTGACAATACCC
>JAUMWL010000024.1:0-18279 GCA_030529665.1 Coriobacteriales bacterium | reverse complement strand
TCTGACAAGACGCACAGAGCGCCGTGGTCCTCGAAAAACCCGGTTGACAATACCCGTGCACGCGTTTGCCGGTTCGGGGAGTATCGCTGGGTCGCTCGATACGTCCGGGGTGAGCGGGCCTACGTGATACCGTTCGAAACCTTGGAGCCCTAGCCGAGGGACTCGCCCATTGTGCACGAGCTCGTCGCGTGTCTTCCCCTCCCGTCGAGCCTTCGTGTCGTAGTCGACCACCGCCGTGCGGTCGCCGGCAAACGATTCCCTGAGTGTGTACGCGATAACGTTGTTTCATGTTCGTCGCCCGAAAAAGCGAACTCCGCATTCTTAGAGAGGCCTACGATTCGGACGACTCCCAATTCATCGCCGTGTACGGACGCCGGAGGGTGGGGAAGACGCTCTTGATAAGGGAGGCGTTTCGCGGGGCATTCACCTTTCAGCATACGGGTCTCACCCAAGGGGGCCCGCAAGAGCAGCACTTCGCATTTGGGAGCGCCCTGGAAGACGCCGGGTTGCCAGGCCCGCAAACGCCATCGAGTTGGTTGGAGGCGTTCAAGCTCCTGAAGCGCGTTGTCGACGCGTCTGACATGAAGAGGAAGGTCGTCTTCATAGACGAGCTCTCGTGGATGGACACCTCCCGTAGCGGCCTGGTCACGGCGCTCGAATGGTTTTGGAACAGCTGGGCCTCGGCCCGAGACGACATCGTGCTCGTCGTGTGTGCCTCGGCCACCTCGTGGATGCTCGGCAAGGTGGTGCACAACAAGGGCGGTTTGTACAACCGTCTGACCAGGCAGATAGAGTTGAGGCCTTTCACGCTCGGCGAATGCGAGCAGCTCGTTCACGCCAAGGGTATCGAGATGAGCCGCTCCCAGATGATTGAATGTTACATGGTCATGGGCGGCGTGCCCTACTACTGGAACATCCTGCAAAAGGGCCTCGGGGTGGCGCAGAACATAGACGCGATGTTCTTCGCCGAAGGCGCCCCCCTGTCAAGCGAGTTCGTCTACTTGTTCGCCTCACTAGCTAAACCGCGGATTGCGGGATAGCCTTTTGTCAAAAGGGGCTAAACCCCTTTTGCCACTTGGTCGTGCGGCGAATGTGCCATCCACCTGCGTTTCGCGTATGAGCTTGCACACGTGGGCCGCATGGCGCTATTCTGTTGCATGCAACGCATTTTTTCGCGAGGAAGGGTTTGGCACTATGCATATTGCAGATGGCATCTTTTATGTGGGTGTAAACGACCACGAGCTCGACCTGTTTGAGGGCCAGTACATCGTGCCCAACGGGATGGCATACAACTCATACGTTATTGTCGATGACAAGATCGCGGTAATGGACGGCGTGGATGCTGGCTTTGGCGACGAGTGGCTGGCAAACATAGAGGCGGTGCTCGGCAATCGCACGCCCGACTATCTTATTGTGCAGCACATGGAGCCCGACCACAGCGCGAGCATTACCCTGTTTACCAACAAGTATCCGGAAGCCGTGGTGGTTGGTACCGTGGGTGCCTTTAACATGATGCAAAACTACTTTGGCACCAAGTTCGCAGGCCGCAACATGGTGGTAAAGGAGGGCAACACGCTCTCGCTGGGAACCAAGGAGCTCACCTTCCTCATGGCTCCCAACGTGCACTGGCCCGAGGTTATGTTTACCTACGACGCTGCCGACAAGGTGCTCTTTAGCGCCGACGCGTTTGGCAAGTTTGGCGCGCTGGACGTGGACGAGGACTGGGACTGCGAGGCCCGTCGCTACTACTTTGGCATAGTGGGCAAGTTCGGCGTGCCGGTGCAAAAGGCACTTGCCAAGGTTGCCAAGCTAGACGTTGAGGTTATCTGCCCGCTGCACGGTCCCGTCCTGAGCGAGGACCTTGGCCACTATGTGGGCCTGTATCAAACGTGGTCGGCCTACGAGGTGGAGACGCCTGGCGTGGTGATTGCCTACACCAGCGTGTACGGTCACACCAAGGCCGCCGTGGAGCTGCTTGCCCAGATGCTCGCCGACAAGGGCTGCCCGCGCGTGGTGGTTACCGACCTTGCGCGCGACGACCAGGCCGAGGCCGTGGAAGACGCCTTCCGCTGTGGGCACCTGGTGCTGGCCACCACCACCTACTGCGGCGGGTTCTTCCCCACCATGCACGAGTTTATCCACCACCTGGTTGACCACGACTTCCAAAAGCGCTTCGTGGCCTTTGTGGAAAACGGCTCTTGGATGCCCGCGGCCACCAAGGGCATGAAGGCCGAGATGGACAAGTGCAAGGACATTGCGTACGCTCAGAACAACGTAACCATTAAGGGTGCGCTCAACGACGCCTCGCGCGCGCAGCTTGAGGCGCTTGCCACCGAGCTCGCTGCCCAGTTCTAAGGGGCAAGCAAAGGGGAGTATCCCCTTTGCTTGGCTTTTGCTTGTTAGGAGGAGAGACGCATGCCAAAGGCAAAGGTGTACATAGACGGTCAGAGCGGCACCACGGGCCTGCAGATCTTTGAGCGCATTGGCGCGCGCAACGACCTTGAGCTGCTGCGCATCGATGAGGACAAACGCCACGACTTGGACGAGCGCCGCAAGTTCCTTAACGCCGCAGACGTGGCGTTCTTGTGCCTGCCCGACGAAGGCGCCCGCGAGGCGGTGTCGCTCGTAGACAACCCCAACGTGTGCATAATCGACGCCTCCACGGCGCATCGCACCGCCGACGGGTGGACCTACGGCTTTCCCGAGCTAAGCAAACAGCAGCGTGCGGCCATAGCGTCGAGCAAGCGTGTCGCTAATCCCGGCTGCCACGCCACGGGCTTTATCTCCATCACCGCGCCGCTGGTGCAGGCGGGACTCGTTCCTGCCGACTATCCGCTTACCTGCTACTCCCTCACGGGCTACTCCGGCGGCGGCAAGCGCATGATTGCCGACTACGAGGCGGAAGGGCGGCCGGCCAGGCTCGACGCGCCGGGCATCTATGGCCTCACCCTGCAACACAAGCACCTGCCCGAGATGCAAAAGGTGTGCGGGCTTGCGGCGGCTCCGGTGTTCATGCCGGTGGTTGACGACTACTACAAGGGCATGGCAACGAGCATCATGCTACATAACGACCTTCTTGCCAAGGTGGGGCATGCAAAGGACGTGCACGAGTGCCTGGCAGACCACTACGCTGGCCAGCGCCTTGTGAGCGTGGTGCCGTTTGGCGCAAATGCCCCCGTGCTGTATGCCAACGAGCTGGCGGGCACCAACGAGCTGCGCATCGTGGTGTGCGGCAACGAGCGGCACACCACGGTTACGGCGCTCTTTGACAACCTGGGAAAGGGCGCCTCGGGTGCCGCAGTGCAAAACATGAACATCGTGCTCGGCCTGGACGAGACTACCGGCTTGGTGTAGCCAAGCAAAGGGGAGTATCCCCTTTGCTTGCCACACGCTGGCTATAGGCACAGCATGTCGCCCTCGCGCAGCTCAAATGGCGCCTCAAAGCGGTAGCGCTCCATGTTTACCGCCATGGCGTCGGCGGGCTGCCAGCCCTCGTCGGGCACCAGACGCTCCACGTCCCCAAGCCCAAAGGTGCGAATGGGTGCCCCGGGAGACAATACCGTAATCGTGTTGCCCGCCTGCGCCTTGTTTCGACAGGTTACGTATGCCGTCCACACGCCGCTGTCGCTCTTTGCCGGCTCGCTCTTGTCTGCGACCGCCACCAGCAATCGGTCGCGCGCATACTCCGCATGGCCGGGATTCTGCGTGGGGTTGTTGTAGAAGAAGCCCGTGGAGAAGGGCCGGTGGCTGGTGGCTTCCAGCTCGCTCATCCATATGGCCGGGTCCTCTCCGTCGAGCACGTGGCGGTAGGCGTTGGTAACGGCCGCCACGTAGTACGCGCCCTTGTTGCGGCCTTCGATCTTGATGGAGCGCACGCCCGCAGCGGCGAGGTCGTCCAGGTGTCCGAGCATGCACAGGTCGTTGGCCGAAAGGATGTAGCTGCCACGCTCGTCAGCCTCGATCGGCATCGGTGCGTTTGGCCTTGTCTCCTCCACCAGATTCCAAGTCCACCTGCATGGCTGGGTGCAGTTGCCGCACGACGCGGATCTGCTGGGGTCAACCATGGCGCTCGAGAGCAGGCAGCGACCCGACACGGCCACGCACATGGCCCCGTGGGCAAACGCCTCGAGCTCAACGTCGCAACCCGCCTCATCCAAGCGCCTGCGCAGCTCGCCAATCTGCTCCAGCGTGAGCTCGCGCGCAAGCACGATGCGCGACGCCCCCATGCGCGCGTAGGCGGCGGCGGTTTGCGCGTTTGTAACAGATGCCTGGGTCGACACGTGTACCGCCACGCGCGGCGCGTGCTCGCGGGCCAGCAGAAGCGCGCCAAGGTCGGCCACGATTACGGCGTCTACGCCCACGCGGTCAAGAAAGCGCAGGTAGTCGGGCAGCTCGTCCAGGTCTTCGTCGTACATAAGGGTGTTTACGGTTACGTGGACCGCGACGCCTCGCGCATGGGCATAGGCCACGGCGCTTGTAAGCTCTTCTTGGTTGAAGTTGTGCGCCCGCGCGCGCATGCCCCACTGCGTGCCCGCCAAATACACGGCGTTCGCACCAAAGCGGATTGCGGCATGCAGCTGCTCGGGCCCGCCGGCGGGCGCCAGCAGCTCCAGGGACTCACGGTAATTCACGGACGCTCCTTTGCTCTAGACGCATTGGCCTCCCATGGTAGCGCATGTGGCCCAAAAAGCCGAACGCAAACGCACGTTGCCGGGCTGCGCCGCGCGCATGGCAAAGCATGCGATTTCGTTATTAGTGAATACTTTGATGGAGTTCGTGCAGCTGCAGATCAACTACCTGGACTGGGAGAGCGAGTGGATTCAGTCGCGCGCCTGCTACGAGGTGGCCGAGCGCCACGGGGTGCCCGTCGTCGTGATGGAGCCCATTAAGGGCGGCACGCTCGCGCAGGTGCCCGCCCAGGCGGAGGCGCTGCTGAAGGGCCTTGACCCCAGCCGCTCCGTCGCCAGCTGGGCCATTCGCTTTGTGGCGAGCCCACCCAACGTTATGTGCGTGCTCTCGGGCATGAGCAGCCTGGAGCAAATGGAAGACAACCTCTCGTACATGGACGACTTCCAGCCGCTTTCCGACGAAGAGAGGCAGGCATGCTTCAAGGTGGCGAGCATCATAAACGGTCAGACGGCCATCGCCTGCACCGCGTGCCACTCCTGCCACGGCAGTGAGCGGCATGAAGATGCGCGGCTCCAGGCCCGTGAGCGGCGTGGCGATTAGAGGCAAAAGGGCGTACGCAATACCCGTAAGCATTACGCGCATCATGCCACCGTTGCGCCTGAGCGTCCTTACGTTTGCGTCGGCGTCGTTTCCCCACTCCACGTTGGGCGCCCGCGAATCCATCCACGTGCCCACGCACGCCATGAGCCATGCCGAGGCAACCATGAGCACGCACCCCCACACGGCCATGAGCGCGTCTATGCCAAAAAGAAACACCAGCAAATAGGCGCCAAACACCGTGTAGAGCAGGGCGGTTCCCACGTTTACGAAAAACCCGGGAAGGGTCTTTGCAAGCAGCTGGGTAACCATGGGAACAGGAATGAACTTCATGTGGATCCAGTTGGATCCCTCGCGCGAGACGCACGTGCCGCTGAGCTTGTTCATGCTGGAGCTAATCGAGGCAAAGAGCATAACGAAAAACATCACGAAGCCTGCGGCAATGGTGGTGGGGTCTCCCAACTCGCTCACAGATCCCCCGAGGGGCGTCGACACGTCCGACAACAGCCCAAGCACAATAAGAGCCGGCATCCGCTGGCCACGGCATCGAACCCAAACAACCTGACCAAGTTTCTTAACACGGCAACTCCCATCCCCGACGACGAGTGCCGCGAGTGCGTGTGGCTTCCGCTCTGCGCAGGCGGCTGCCCCTACAAGCGCTTGTTTGAACAGAGGGCCTGCGTGCCCTACAAAAACGATGCGGAGGCGTTCGTGCTCGCGCTGCATGCGCGCATTGGCGAAGGCAAGGCCCCCGGCAACGAGGGCCAGCCAAAGGCGTAGGCCAACCCGTGACGAACGGCGGCGTGCCCATGCCATGCGCGGGGCACGGCGCAGAAGCCCTTTTTTACGAGCAGCGCGACGTGTTGTCTCGCACAATTCGGGAGCCGCGCGAGCAAAATCGCCAGCTTTAGGCACCCCGATTCCCGTATCATATGTGCGAACACAGGCGGGCAAAGGAGTGCCGTGAAGGAGTTCAAGATCTACGTCGGCCTAAACGACAAAAACAGCCTCACGCAAACGTTTGAGGACGAGAAGTACATCTCGATCCTCAAGATGGTGTGTCGAAATTATCACCTGCCCTTCTCGTTTACGCTCTCCAGCGGCGGATACTTCATGGACACGGGAGAGTACACAGAAGAGCACACCCTGGTCATCTCGCTCGTAGACGTGGACCAGTCGGTTGTGGACGAGGTGGCCGAGAACCTGTGCGTGTTTTTTAACCAGGAATCCGTTCTCATTACCGAAAGCGAGATTCGCTCGCACTTTGTTCGCGGGTCCATTCCCAAGCTCTAATCGCAGCGGTTGGAACACTCGGCAACTTAGCTGCGCTATAATGTGCCAACATCACTACATCAACCAAGGCTAACGTGAGGCTTATGGCAAACGAGAAACCGTCCCGTTCCACATCCCAGCTCTTTTGGGGGCGCACGTCGGAGCTGCCCCTGCATACGCGAATCTGTGGACTCGCCTTCATAGCTGCGACCATTACGTCCATGGCGTTTTGCCAGCTCGGATTCTGGTCAATGGGCGAGGTAAACAACGACCCGGTATACTTCAACCTGCTCTTGGCACCCGTAATCATGGGGTCTATTGCGTTCGGCCCCATAACGGGTGGCCTCATAGGGGTGTTTGGCGGCCTCGTCGCATATGTCCATGGCACGTTGCTGCCCCTCGACTTCCTCGAGGCATACTTCTTTGGCTCGCCGCTCAACACGGTAGGGCTCTTTGGGTTCGTCGCAGTCGTTGCGGGGATTTTGTTTGACCTCGCGCTCAGGCGCCATCCGCAGGGCGCACGAAGGGTCCTGCGCATCGTGGCAGTAGGCGTCGCCGTGTCGTTTCTTGCAAGCGGGCTCTCTCTGGCAAACATGGTAATGCTGATTGGCGGATTCGAGCTGTTTACCTTTGCGCATTGGTACTTGTATGTGAGCGTCTTGGCATCAACGCTGCAGGCACTCGCGGACTCCGTGCTCATAGTGCTTCTGTGCCTTGCCACCGACCACCTCATACGCAAAATACAAGAGCGCGGAAGCAATCGCCCCCTGTTTTCCGTCTTTCGCAACTTTTTGGTGGTCATCTCGGCAATCGTGTTTATGACTGCCAGCGCCGTGATCTTCTCGAACACCACGATTCAGGAAATCAAGGTCGCCTACGATAGCATGGACAACGAGCTCGCATATCTGTGCGACCAGCTGAACTTCCAGCCCAATGCGGACGCCCAGCTGCTCATTGGCGGCTACGACGCCCCCACCGAAGGCGCGCTCCTTACCACGGACGGCAACGGCGTTATTCGGGCCTCGAACGATGACGTTAAGTTCAAGGTGGGAACGTCGCTCCTTACCGACATTGGCCTCAAGGAATACCTGGACGACGCATCCTTTGTCGAGGCGCTTTTGCAGTACTACTCGTCTGGCCGAGAGCCCATCGTCACGGTTCAAAACACCGACGACGACCTCACGGCAAGCCTGGACCTCGCGCTCTTGGGAGTAAGGAAATACAAAGACGGCTACCTCGTGCTTCACCGCACCACGGACCTGATCTTTGCCGACCGCTTTGGCACCATGGCGGCCGCCGCTGGTCTTGCGCTGTCGCTCGTGGCCTCAACCGCTCTTCTTGCCTCCTTCCTCGTACGTCGGCTCATCGTGCGCCGCATCGAAGAGGCGAACCTTGCGCTTGCGAGGATTACCGACGGACATCTGGACGAGCGCGTTCCTGCCCAGTCCACGCGAGAGTTCATGTCGCTCGCAAACGGCATCAACTCCACCGTTGAGGCCCTGGGCAACATGATCGACGAGGTCGAGCGGCGCAACGAGCAGGACCTCGCCACGGCAAAGATCATTCAGGAGTCGTCTTTGCCCGCGGAGTTCCCCGCCTTCCCCCACATCAAGACGTTCGACATATACGCCTCCATGAAGACGGCGAAGGAGGTGGGCGGCGACTTCTACGACTTCTTCCCCCTCGAAGACACCACAAAGATCGGCTTCGTCATGGCCGACGTTTCGGGCAAGGGCATTCCGGCCGCGTTGTTTATGATGGCCGCGCGCAGCCAGCTGCGCAACTACCTTGAGGCGGGGATGCCGGTAGACGAGGCGGTCGCCGCCGCAAACCATCAGCTGTGCATGGGAAACGACGCGGGAATGTTTGTGACCGCTTGGGTTGGCGAGCTCGACTACGAAACGGGAGAGGTCGTGTTTGCGAACGGCGGCCACAATCCCCCGCTGCACATGCACGACGGCACATGGAGCTGGGTAAACGAGCGCTCCGGCCTTCCGCTTGGCCTGTTTGACGGCCTCCCCTACACGCAGTACACGCTGCGCCTTGAGCCCGGCGACATTCTGTACACCTATACCGACGGCGTAAACGAGGCAATGAGCACCGTGGAGGAGCAGTTTGGCAACGAGCGCATGGAGAAGGTCCTAAAGACCTGCACACAAATGAGCCCTCGCTCGATAGACAACACGATGAGGCACGCCCTCGACGAATTCACGCGCGACGCAGAGCAGTCCGACGACATTACGATGCTCACCATAAAATTCGGAGTGCCGCCTACGTAGCCGCAAGAAAGGGGGCAAGCCCCCTTTTCTCACTTTTTTGAAAGGGTTGGTAGATTCATGAGCAACGGAGGGATGTGGCACCTCATGCCGACTTCAAAAAACAAGGGCCTCACGCGCGCTCTTTCCGTATTGGCCCCGGTCGTCCTCTGCGTCCTTTGCGTCCTTTGCCTGCAGCTGCTCTGTGGCTGTGCGAGCAAGCCAGGCGAGGAGGGAATCATCGACCGCACCATAAAGTATGCCAGCAGCAGAATCGTGCTCGACATGGCCGAGTCCAGCGTGGCCTACACCATGCCCGACGCAGAGGTCGAGATCTCGCTCTTGGGCGTCAAAGAGAAGCCCAACGGCTCGAAGGTGCTTGAGCTCGAGCCCTCCGTCGTCTCGGACACCATGGCCTCATGGAGCGCGGACGAGTGGGCAAAGAACCGCGACGACCTGTTTTTCAACCTCGCAACTCACTTTAGGCTCATATGCAAGCAGGCGCAAAAGCTTGCCGACCTTCCCGAGGAGTATTCGGCCACATGTCCCGACTACATGGTTGTGTATGACTCGAAAAAGAGCGTTGGCTTCGTCGTCACCGCAACCGGCGTGTACCATAAAACAGAAGACCCCGAAAGCCCCCTTGGCGAAGCAATCGTGCTTACCAACCAGGGCTAATCGGGGTGCAGAGGTCGTGCGTTTCCTTCTTAGGCGCAACGGCTCCTAGTCGATCGTAAAGATCTTATCGAAGCCGGTCATTTGGAAGACGTCCATGACGTCGGGGGTCACGTCGTGAAACACCAGCGACCCGCCGGCCATGGCGCGCTTCTGCATTCCCACAATAACGCGCAGGCCTGCCGACGAAACGAAGTCGCAAGCGCCCATGTTTACGTCAATGTTTTTCACGCCCTTGTCGTAGAGCTCGTTCACAAACTTCTCGATCTGCGGGGAGGTTGTGGTATTTAGGCTTCCCTCGATGGCAAACTCCGCATGCGTACCCTCTTGCGTAACTTTGATCTCCATGATGCCCCTTTTGTATTGGTCGGTTCCGGTGCGTTTACCCATAATAAGCCATCGTGAAAACAAATGCGCCGCCGAAACAAAACCGTTAGGTTGCGTGTGCATTGAGGGCTTTGAAGCCTGCGGCATTCGCCTTGTATAGACGCTTGAACACCTGGTAGTTGCGTTCGTATACCGCCTTGTTTGCCGGGTTTGGCACATAAACGCACTTTACCTTTACGAGCTGCTGCGCGAGCTCCAGCACGTCGACGCCTCTGACTCCCGCAGCAACCATGAGTGCGGTGCCCGCGGCCCCGCCTCCCGGGCCCCTTCCACGACCTCTACCGTGTGGCCCAAAATGTCGGCAAGGATTTGGGTGCCAACCGACGAACGCGTTCCGCCGCCAACGAAACGCACCGGGTCGGAGATCTTTGCCGTGCGCGACTCGCATTCGAGCAGCCAGCGCAGGTGATAGCAAACGCCCTCCACAACGGCACGAATCATGTCGCGCTTGCCAGTCTCGAGTCGCAGGTTAAAAAACATCCCCGCCGCCGCCGTATCCTCGAAGGGGCAACGATTCCCGTGAAGCCAAGGCGTAAAAATCACGCCGTTTGCTCCGGGCGGTGTCTTGCTCACCTCGTCAGACAAGTAGTCATAGAGGTTCGCAAACCTCCCCTCCGCATCGTCTGCCACCGTAGCCCGATCCAAATAGACGCCAATCTCGTCCAAGGCGATATGGTTCGTAACCCACTCGAAGCATTTCCCAGCCGTCTCGAGCTCGGCATAGTAGTTGAAGTAGCCGCGCTTACCGGAAAGCACGCCCTGCATCTGCGAGCAGAAGGCAAGGCCCGCAATGTGCTCGGGTGCAACGCTCGCCCTGCAAAGAACCTCTTTGGTAGACGAGCACACGGCCTGCCACCATTCTTCCACGTCCTGCTCCGCGCCTCCGTTTTTGAGAACATACAGGTTGTATGCAGCCGACGATGTCGCCACCATGCGGACTTCGGAGTCAATGTTAAACAGGCAGGTCTTTAGGTTGCTGGTACCAAAGTCATACACGATTACGTTTATTGCAAAAACGCCTTTATGGCACGGGGAAAGTACGTAAACCACAACTTTGGGTGACGGTTCATGCACCAGAACGCAAAGCCTATGGTGCAGTCGCCCGGAAAGATCGTTCCGTCAAAGTCATATACGTTCACCGCATATGCTCCTTTTCTGCCATGTACGAATGGTTTTAAAACAAGCTCATCGCGAAGCCGAAGCCGCACGCTGCGCCGGCTCCTTTTGCGGCACCATCAGGCAAAGGAACGCCGCGACGCTAATGAGCGCGCCCACGCTCACGTCCGAGAGGAAGTGCGCACCCAAAATCATGCGGCAGGCCATGACGGCAAGGGCACACACGACCTCGGCCACGAGGGCTGCGCCCAGCTTGCCTTGCAGGCTGGGATACACCAAGCTCAGGCCATAGAACGAGGTAAGGAAGGCTGCCGCCTGCAGCGAGTGACCGCTGGGAAACGACTTGAAGGCGTCCTTCCCGAGGTCGTGGGCGGCCATGAGCTCGCTTGCTCCCGAAAACTTGCGATACCAGGGGCTAAAGCCAATGCCCTCGTATCCCGCAAGAACCACGCGCGGACGCGAACGCGACATAAGGACCTTTACGACCTCCACCAGTACGTACGTGGCCGCCAACGCAATTATTACCGCGAGCACGTTGCGGGCCAGGTCCCTGGCGTCGTTTGCCTTGCCGGCGCCAAAGCCCACCGCGCACAGGCCGGCGCCAACCACGGCACCCACGCCCATGCGAGCGGCCGTGGGAAGCTCGGTGCCGGTTATGCCGCCAAAGCCCTCAAGCACCGAGAGGAGCGCACGCGTAACGAGCGCGCCAAAGAGTAAGGCAAGCGCCGCGCACAAAACGGCCCCGGCAACGCGCAGGGCGGGCGCCTTCCGACTGGCAAGGGAGCGCTGCGCAAGCACGCCCAAAAGCAGGCAACCGGGATACGCCATTGGTACGAGGCCCAAGGTCGACACAACGACCACGAGGGGGTTGTGGGGCGCATAGACCGCCTGCGCGACCTGGTAGTCGGCAAACGTTCCCACCACCAGCATTACCACAAGCACCGCGGCAAAGGCTCCCATGCCGCGAACCAACTTGGAGCGAACCTCTTGACTCAATGCAATCGCCTGCCTCCCGTGTTTCCAAAGACGCGTTGATTTTAACCCAGCAATGATGACTATTGTACATCCGTCAGTCGTGACCTACGCAGCACGTTGCGGAGGTTAACAAAGCCTTTTTCCTGCACACTCACGGTTGTTTGGTATAAATGTCGTTACCAACTGCGCCTATGGCACCGCGCCACAAAAGGAGGAGCCACCCCCATGATGAACCTGCTAGAAGAGGCTATTGTTTACGCGACCATCATGCACCAGGGCAAGGTTCGCAAGTTTGGGGGACGACCGTTCATCCTGCACCCCCTGGAGGTGGCCCAGATCCTCTCTACCCTCACCGACGACATGGAGGTCATAGCCGCGGGCATCCTGCACGACGTGGTGGAAGACACCGACGGTACGCTGGACGAAATACAAAAGCGCTTTGGCGAGCGCGTGGCAAGCCCGGTTGACTCCGAGACCGAGGACGAGCGTCTGGCAAAGAAGTGCATGCAGCTCGTGGGAGCGCTGCCCGAATGCGACACCTTGGTACATGGCGACTTCCACACAAACAACGTGTTTATGATGAAGGACGAGCCCCTCCTTATAGATATGGACCGCGTCTCGCGCGGCCATCCCATCATCGAGCTCTCCGACCTGTACTACTGGTCCTGGGTGAGGATGACCCGTCGGTCGTCTCGGACTTCATGGGCTTCTCGTATACGACGGCAAACGAGTTCTTTGAGCACTTCCTGAGGAGCTACCTCGGTACGGACGACGAAACCAGGTTGCGCGAGGTAAAGGACAAGGCCATGCTTCTGTGCTGCACGCGCATGATCCGCAAGGTCCGCAGGAGCGGGGCGAGGTCCGAAAGGGGCAGGGGCGTTATTGACCGCTGCCTCGCCAGGATCGACGAGCTCACCGGAAGGCTGAGCACGCTGGAGTTTTAGGCGACCTGGCAAATGCCGCCTTTGCCCGCAGGTAAGACGCGCACAAAATGAGGCAGCGCGCCCTTGGAACTCATGCCCAAGAGCGCGCTGCCTTTGCATGTGCAAACCGTAAGGGACGTGCTACTTGAGGTGCTCGGAAAGCGCGATGATGTAGCCGGAGGGCGACACCATCATCATGAACTTGGACGACCCCGTGTCGACCTTCTCGCTCACCGACGCGCGCCTTGGCTTCCTAAACCCATGCTCCGTAAGGAACTCAATCGCCTCGTCCAGGTTGCTTACCTCCCCGCCCACACGACGCGCAATCCAGTTACCGCCCGGGATAACGTGCCGATTGTTGATACCGCAAACGACCATGACCGCCGTCCGGGCGCCCATCTTCGCGATGCTCGACTGCCGGCCCCACCATATCTGGGCGCTCACACATGAAATAGTGGGCAATAGATGCGCCAATATGCCACAAATGCCCCGATTTCAGGCGATTTCACACGTTCATTGCCCACTGTGTATTTTATACAGTGGGCAATGAACGCACCCAGATGCCACTAATTGATAGATTTCAGGCGAATTTGCCCCCGTATTGCCCACTAATCTCTTCGCAAGGCCAGCAACGCATGCCCCGAAGTCGGCGGCTCGCACGCGACGACCCGCGCCGCAACGAATGAGCGCCATCCCTTGGACTAATATTGAGGCGAAAGTCATCAAGCGTGCAAAGGGAGGGCAGGCATGCTGTACCATCTTATGAAAAAGGGCCGTGTTGTGGCGCTTTTGGAAGAACGGGATGGGTACAAATGCTGGTAATGGACGCCGTCTGTCTCAATGTGGATCGCCACGCTGGCAACTACGGCTTTTTGGTACGAAACGACACCGGCGAGGTCTTGGGCATGGCACCGCTTTTCGACCACAACATGGCGCTACTCCCCCCATCTTATGGAACACGACGATGTGGACGAGCACCTGCGCCATCAGGGCCCAAAAATCGGCGGCAGCTTCGCAATCGTCGCCCGCGCCAACATACGGGCTAGACTCATCGCGCTCAAGGACTTTGAGTACGAGGACCCAGGCTTCGGCTACCCCACATGGAAGCTCGAAGTTGCCAATCGCCTCAAGGACCAGATGATCGGCCAAATCTTGGCATAGACGACCCCGGCAGAAGCTATCGACGGGATGGGGGCGAGCGGATGCGATAGTATCACCCGTTTGGTTGACTGTTAGATAATCATATCACAGCGAAATAATCCCCACGCCAAAGGGACCTCGCCCTTCTGGTATCATTCGCCCAGATTGCGCTTTCGCAGGGCGGTAATGAGGGCTATAACGAGCGCCAGGCCCTACGCTCGCTCGATCCTGCAGCTATGGCGCTTGTAGCCCGCAGTGTCACTGCGTGCGTTGCGGTCGTAGCTGATGCCCACCAGCAGCATGTTGCCCTTATAGTGGGCGAGCCTGCTGGGGTATTCCTTTCGCTTAATTTGCTCCAGAGCAGTGTTGGCATCCTTCTGGTACTTGAGCTCCACCAACAGGGCGGGCAGGTCCGTTCGCCTCGGGGACGGTAGGTAGACCACGTCCGCGTATCCCTTTCCCGAGTCGAGCTCGACCACGGTCGTGTAGTGCTTCTGCGCCGCGTAGTACGCGAGCCGAATGGCATAGGAGAGCGCGGCCTCGTCGTGGTACGTCATATTTCCCGCCCTGTCGTGCGCCGCCTCGAGCAAGCGCGCGACCTCGCCCTCGTTAAGCGCGAGGGTCGCCTTGAGCAGCTTCTTCGACGATTCGTACTCGTAAAACGCACCCGACCAGTCGTCTCCGCTCGTCGACGTGCGAAACTCGTCCAGTATCTCCCTGTTTGGCACGAACACCTCGCGGGTCTCGTCGTCGTAGCCCAGATACCCAAGATGTACCAGCAGCGAGAGCACGTCGTCGCGGGACCGAAAGGTGGTCATGTCGTTTTGGTACGCGGACGTGTCCACGGCCATGCGCCCGCCGTCCATCAGCAGGGCGACCGACTCCCGAAGGCCGTCGAAGTCCATGCGGATGTACTCTGCCAGCGCCTCGTACGTCTCGGTCCTGCTCCAGTAGTTGGCGAGCCTCCCGCTCCTTGCCGCACGCACGACGGAGAGCGGGCTGTACACCTCATACACGCGGCTTTTGTCCGCACCGCCTAGGCCCGCTCCTACTTCTCCCGCAGCCAGCAGGTCTGCCGACGGCCTGTTGGACAGGCGGTAGCCGTCGTACCACTCGCGCATTCCCTCGAACCTGAGCCCCCTGTCGTCACACAGTGCCCGCACCTCGGCAGCAGTGAACCCAACGTACTCCGCCAGCTGTTGGGGCTGGGTCATGGAGTACTCGTCAAACATGTTGAGCGCGGAGTGCTGTCCGTACTTCTTTATGGGCAGGATTCCCGTCATGTAGGCAAGCGCGACGTAGCCCTTGTCCTTGAGCAAGCCGCGTAGGAAGTCGAGGTATGCGCGCTGGCCGGCGGCGTCCGCCTTTCGCACCCGGAACGGAGCGTCCCACTCGTCAATGAGCACGACGAACTGGCGACCGGACACGGCGAACGCATCTGCCATCGACTGCGACAGGTCGCCCTTGTCGAAGTAGGAGGCGTCTGGATACTCACGCACCACGTCGCGCGCGACGAGCTGCCGAAGGCGCACGATCGCATCCTTGACGGACGTTCCCTCTGTAAAGAAGTCGGTCATCACGATGCGCAGAACGTCGAAGCTCCCTAGGTACGTGTCCCACGGCAGCGCGTCCCCGCCTTCGCCCGACGGCTCGTCGGTCGCGAGCCTCGTCTGCTGAAACAGCTTGCGGCTGCCTGCGCCACGTCCGTAGTACGCAGACAGCATGTCCACGGCCATGGTCTTGCCAAAGCGGCGGGGCCGCGAGACGCAGGCGTACTTGTCCCGCGTCCTCACGAGCGAGTTTAGATAGCGGATCATGGGGGTCTTGTCCACGAAGACGGCGGACCTCACGGCCTCCTCGTATGCGTACTTCCCAGGGTTCAGGTATGTTGCCATCGCGCCTCCTTGCGAGCGTCTCGCCCCATGGTAGCACCTCTTGCCTCGCGCGAGGTCGCGAGCGGCGTGCGTGCCGACGAAGATAAGGGCTTGGCGCGGCTCGTGAGTCGAAGCGGCGCCATGGCTGTTGTCCTTTGCACGGCTGCGCGCCCTCGCGGGAGCATTCGGTCGCGACCCACAAAGCGGAGGGCTCCCGGTACCAGCCCTACGCAAGCAAAGGCGTGGCGATGACCAGTTTCGACCCCTCAAGAAGCGTGAGCTCATTCAAGCAGAGCTCGTCGCCACCAAGATGGGCGCCCATGCAACGGGACCTCGCCCTTCTGGTATCATTCGCCCAGATTGCGCTTTCGCAGGGCGGTAATGAGGGCTATAACGAGCGCCAGGCCCACGATGGCCGGCACCACCGCCGCGCGCTCCAAGTGGTTGCAGGCAAGCGTGCCAAAAAACGGCCCCTCTGAACCGTGCACACGGGCAAAAAAGCCAGATTCGAGCCGCCCAAACGGGCACGGTAGGCGCAGCCCCCGCCACGAGGCTTCGCTTCGGCCACCTCTTTTTAGTTGCCGGTCCCGTTTGGCCTTGCCCTGGGCCTCGGTCTCCATGTTGGGCACGGCGATGGAACCAACATGCAGCTTGCGATGGGCTTGCCCGGAGCTCGGGAAGAAACGTATGCCATTGCCAGCGCGCATGTCGAGGTATGCCAAACGGTCATTGGTCATTTGGCGGATCCATTCGTATAATTGGTGCGGGGAGCCATATGGACGAGAGGAGAGGCCATGGAACTCAAGCCAGCAAAAAAACTCGGATTTGGACTAATGCGCATGCCACTAACCGACCCCAACAATTCGGCGGCTGTGGACGTGGAGCAGGTCAAGCAAATGGTTGACCTGTTTATGCAAAAGGGCTTTACCTACTTTGATACCGCGTGGATGTACAACGGCTTTGCAAGCGAGGGCGTGGCCAAGCAGGCGCTGGTAGACCGCTATCCGCGGCAGAGCTTTACGCTTGCCACCAAGCTGCACAACGGGTTCTTCAACTCGCTAGAGGGTCGCGACGAAGTGTTCAACTCGCAGCTGCAAAAGACCGGCGCCGGCTACTTCGACTACTATCTGCTGCACGGCATCGAGGCGTCCAGCCTTCCCCACTACGAGAAGTTCGACTGCTTCCAATGGCTCTTGGACAAAAAGGCCGCCGGCCTGGTGCGCCATGTGGGCTTCTCGTATCACGACAGTGCCGAATTGCTGGACCAGATCCTTACGAAGCATCCCCAAATGGAGTTTGTGCAGCTACAAATCAACTACCTGGATTGGGAGAGCGACTGGATCCAGAGCCGCGCCTGCTACGAGGTGGCAACCAAGCACGGCAAGCCCGTCATCGTTATGGAGCCCATCAAGGGCGGGACGCTTGCCAGCGTTCCCGCCGAGGCCGAGGCGCTGCTCAAAGGAGCGGAGCCCAACCTCTCGGTGGCCAGCTGGGCAATCCGCTTCGTGGCGAGCCTGCCAAACGTAATGTGCGTGCTAAGCGGCATGAGCAACCTTGCGCAGATGGAGGACAACCTCTCGTACATGCAGGACTTCCAGCCGCTTGACGAGGCCCAAAAGGGCCTGTGCTTTAGGGTGGCGGACATCATAAACGCACAGACAGCCATTGCCTGCACTGCCTGCCACTATTGCACCGACGGGTGCCCCATGCACATTTGCATACCGGAGTACTTCTCGCTGTACAACGAGGACATGCGCGACGACCTTGAGCACAAGGGTTGGACCATCAACTTTACCAACTACGAGAAGCTCGGCGAGGAGTTTGGCCTTGCCAGCGACTGCATTGGTTGCGGCCAGTGTGAGGCCATGTGCCCGCAGCACCTGCCCATAATCGAGACGTTGGAAAAGGTTGCGGCGCACTTTGAGCGCTGAGTTGAGCAGAAAGGGGTAACCCCTTTCCGCTCACGCCCGGCTACACCAGCTTGCCGTTGCAGTGGTCAATCATGTGCTGGATCATCTGGGCCTCCCAGCCCAGGAAGTCACGCTTGCGATGCTTCAGCTCGCCGTCAACCAGCTCGTCGTAGTTGACCTTTATCTTTCCAAAGCGCCGCACCTTGGAAGGCTCCTCGCGCGTGAGGCATCCCTCAACCGTGCGCTGCGCCCCAACGCCAAACAGGAGCTTGGGGTTGTACATAACGTGCGGCGTGCGGTCGGCGTCCATCCACACCACGACGGCCTTTGTCACGCCAATCTGGTTGGCGGCCAGGCAGGCGCAGTCTTCCAGCGACTCAAGCGTGTCAATGAGGTCCTGCGCTACCGCAGCGTCCTCGGCCGTCGCAAGCGCGCAACGTTGCGACAGCACCGTCTCGTCCATAACCAGCTCTCGCTTCATGTGAGTTCCTTTCGCTAGGCAACGGATAAGAGCATAACGCACTTT
>JAUMWL010000129.1 GCA_030529665.1 Coriobacteriales bacterium | reverse complement strand
GCGAACCGTTCCCCCAACCCGGGAGCACGGCACGATTAGTTGCGCCATCTGGCAAGTCCAAACTAGCCAAGAATATGGCGTTTTGGGTAGTTTTCTTGTCTCAAAAAATACGGGCTCCCAAAAACGTCCCGTCTACCTGCACAAACGACGGTGCGGTTTTGGGACGGTGGGGATTTCGCACTCAAAAACTACCTAAAAGGCGGTTTTCTTGGCTAGTTTTGGCTTCTCAAATGGCACTAATTCTGCCAAAGCAATAGCTCTCGCAATTCACGCCGCTTTTTAAGGGCAGATTCGCTAAATGGCCGGAAGCGTATGCCAAGGCGCGAGCTCACCAAACGCGCGGCGGCATGGAATGCACTCTCGTCATACACAATATCCCGCGTCATTGAGATTACGTCGACGTGCATTGCCCGCAAGGCGAGGGCGCGCCGCGCGCCTTTTGCAAGGCTCTCGGCGTCCGAATGAAACTCGTCGCTGTCGTACTCCATGTCAAGACGGGCAGACGGCCAGTACAGATCGGGTATGAGGGTGCGTGAGAACGTAATCGACCCCGCATAGGTGTTTACGACGCGTTTGGCGTTGAGCTGAGGCTTTGGCAATCCGTAGCCTCCCATGCTTCGTGGCAAGCACAACAACAAGTATACAATCGTTTCCATGGGAGAAGACGAGTTCGGCACAAGGTACTTGCACGTGCGCAACGCGAGCGCCGCACCTGGAAACGACGAGTTCTGGTTAGCGTAGTCATGCATGCTCGTGGGAGTCATAAGCTGGTCGCAGTCATAAATGGCCCCGCTGGACACCAGAAGTTGGTTACTCGGAGCCCCTGTGAGCCGATACCTTCCGCACATCTCCATCCCTACCACTATGAGCTCCACAAAACTCAGGTGATGCGCGAGCAGCACATACGCAAACTCGGGCTTGGGAACGAGCACCACATCGCCTAGACGTTTGAATGAGTCAGGCGTAACACGTGTGGTACACGCACGCTGCGATACGTTTCGCACGCGGCGCTTGGATTCAGCATTCGGAACAAGCAGGTACAAGGGCGAGTCATCCGCCGGTGGACGCAAGCCCAAGTCTCCGTAAGGCACGAGCTTGAGTTCACGAGAGCGAGTAACGCAACGCGCCACTCCCTGCGCTCGCGAGCGACTAAAGGATGGGATGCCAATACGCAAGTCACCATGCTGTAACAACCTGTCCAGCGTGCGATGTCCAAACACATTTGTGTCGCCAAGCGTTGCGGCAACGTCTTCGTCCGACAGATACTCAGGCACGAAATCGTTTTCGGGCTCATACACAAACTCATGCACTGAAGCGGCGCGATCGTCACGGTCGCGAAACAGCGTGAGGGCAGAGGGACCATCCAACACAATGCGAGGCAATATGTTTTGAGTTGTTTTTTGGTCGGACAACGGGAATCCCTCCCTCGGACGAGCACGACATTGGCCATAGTGCCATTTTAGAAAACGAAACTAGCCAAGAATACCGCGTTTTAGGTAGTTTTTGAGTGAGGAATCCTCACGGTCCCAAAACCTGACCTTCGTTTGTGCAGGTAGACGGGCCGTTTTCGGAAGCCCGTATTTTCGGAGACAAGAAAACTACCCAAAACGCCATTTTTATGGCTAGTTTGTACTCCGCAAATGGCGCAACCGAAACATGGCGAGCGCCGCATGGCCAAGCAATGGGGACACTCCCCTTTGCTTGGCCACGCCCCTTCGCCTAACCTAACTTGCCTAATCCTCCAAATAGCGCGCAAGGAACTCACGCGTACGCGGAAGTTGCGGGTTCCCAAATAGCTGTGCGGGGGTGCCCTCCTCGGCAATGACGCCCTTGTCCATAAACACCACGCGGTCGCTCACCGTGCGGGCGAACGCCATCTCGTGCGTGACCACCACCATGGTCATGCCCTCGGCCGCGAGGTCGTGCATAACGTTGAGGACCTCGCCCACGATCTCGGGATCAAGCGCGGAGGTGGGCTCGTCAAAAAGCATGATCTCCGGGTTCATGCACAGGGCGCGCGCGATGGCAACGCGCTGCTTTTGTCCGCCCGAAAGCGAAGTGACCGGGGCGCCCACAAAGTCAGAGAGCCCCACGGCGGCCAGATGCCCAAGCGCGCGCTCCTCAGCCTCGGCCTTGGAGCACTTCTTGAGCGTAACAGGTGCGAGCGTGCAGTTTTCCAGCACGTTCATGTTGTTAAAAAGGTTGAAGCTCTGAAACACCATGCCGATGCTCTCGCGAAGCTTGTTTATATTAACGCGGTCGGCGGCAAGGTCTTCTCCGTGAAACCAGATGTGCCCGGAGTCGGGCGTCTCCAGCAGGTTGATGCAACGCAGCAGCGTGGACTTGCCCGAACCCGAAGCGCCAATTATGGTGACCACTTCGCCCGGCATAACGTCCAAATTGATGTTCTTTAGCACCTCTAGCTGGCCAAACGACTTGCGCAACGCCTCCACACGCACAAGGGGCTCAACAGCGTGAGCATTTGCCTCCACAGAAGCCATACGCAACCCTCCTAGTCGTTCGCAACGCCCGCGGCGTTTGTGGAATCGGACGTGGTGGACATGCGAGGCGCATCGAGGCGGCGCGACAGATGGTTGAGCAGCCATGTTGCCACCATCGTAAGGATGAGGTAGCAGAACGCCGCCACCAGATAGACCTCGAGGTTGCGATAGTAGATGCCCGCGACCGATCGGGCCTCAAACATGAGCTCCACCACGCCAATGATCGAGAGAACCGACGAATCCTTGATGTTAATCACGAGCTCGTTGGAGAGGCCAGGCACCGCAAACTTGATGCCCTGCGGAAACACGACGCGCAGCATGGCTTGCCATTGCGAGAGGCCCAGCGAGCGGGCCGCCTCCATCTGCCCGGGGTCCACCGACTCGATTCCGCCTCGCAGCACCTCCATCATGTAGGCAGTGGAGTTAAGCGACACCGTTACCAAACCAGCGATGAACGTGGACCACAGGCCATTGATCTCGGTCACCGTAAGGCCCATTCCGCGAAGCGCCGCAAATCCCGCGTTGTAGATAATGAGCGCCTGCACCATCATAGGAGTGCCACGGATTACCGTTGAGTAAGCCTTGGCAAAGCCCGCTCCTAACGCCTTCAGGAAGCGAACGAAGTCGTTGTCTGGCCTGTCAACCTTAAGGATGCGCAACGCCGCCATAAGCAGCGCCAAGAAGAACGCAATCGAGGTGCCAAACACCGCAAGCTCAACGGTCGTGACGATGCCCGTTATAAACAGGTCTCGACCCTCGTAGAGCATGTACAGCGCCGCCGCGAGCCCGTCCTCCGGAATCGAGTCAGCCGCAATGGCTCGCATGGTAACGCTCACAAAGCCCATCACAAGGCGGTCCACAAACAGCACGCACGTGATAAGAACCACCAGGTAGGAACCATAGCGCTCAATCGTGCGCAGGGGGTCGCGCGCAAACGGACTCTTTTGTGCGTAGTCGTGCCAATGCATGAGCTTTGTCACAAGGCCCGCGGCCGACAAGAGCAGCCATGCAACGAGCGCGTAGTACATTACGAGCTCAACGACAAAGAGCGGCGCGAGGAAGCTCATGGCAGAGCGCTGCTGGGCACTCAGCCACATGCCCAGCAGCGCCACGGTGCTTGTGGCAAGCAGCACGTAGCGATGATCGCCCGTCACGAAGTGCACAAACGACCCAAGTCTCCCGGACGACGCGGGCGCTTTTTGCTCGGCGGCCACCACTTCTGCGGCAGCCGCCTTCGTGCTATTATCACTCATAGGATAATCGCCCGCACTCCTTAAACCGGCATGCGCTCGTTGCACGCGGTCCACAGGTCGGCGCGCTCCTCGTCCGAGATGTCGGCAATAGCGTCGTTGATTGCCTGAAGGGTCTGGTCGTTGCCCTTGGCGATGCCGGCGTTGTCGTTGTTGGAGGCGTAGTCACCCGTGAAGCCCTCCTCCAGGTCGCACAGCACGAAGTCGGGATAGGCCTCAAGCAGCTTGGCGGCACTCATCTGCGAGTACGTGATGGCCTCCACCTGGTCGTTCTTGAGCGCCGCAACGACGTCGGGAACGTACTCCAGCGGCTCCTTGTGCACGACGTCGGGAATCTGGTCGATGGCCTCGTCGTAGAACGTGGACTTCTGGCCCATAATTATGACGCCCTTAAGGTCGTCGAGCGTCTTGGCGTCGGCGAACTTGGAGTCCTTCTTTGTAATAACGGCAACGGTATCCTCGAGATAAGGGTCGGAGAAGTCGATGGACTTCGCGCGCTCGGCAGTGGCCGTCATGCCGGCGCAGATGATGTCGATCTGGCCGCTCTTGCAGGCGTCAACAAGACCGTCGAAGCTCATCTTTACGGCAACGGGCTCAAGCTCCAGCGCCTCGGCGATGATCTTGGCAAACTGCACGTCGTACCCGTCGGCGTAGGCGCCCGAGACGTTCTCGATGGGAATCGTGTTCTCGTCCTCTTCCGAAACCTGCCAGTTAAACGGTGCGTATGCGGCCTCCATGCCAACGCGCAGGATGCCGTCGGCGGCAAAGGTGGTGGTAGTGGCCTCGGTTGTGGCATCGGTGTCGCCGGTGTCGGCGGAGGCGGTGTCTTCGGTAGTGCCCTCGCCTGCGGGGCCGCAGGCCACAAGACCCAGAGCAGCAGCCACGGCACCGGACACCTTGACGAACGAACGACGTGAGATGTTCTCAGACATATAAGACATAGAAGCTCCTTCGTGATGAGGAATAGAAATATGTGAACAATAGCCCATTGAGCGCGGGCTCATTCCATGGTGCGCCGTCACGAAACGCCCCTTTAACGCTAGGCGTTTGGCCGTTTGGGGCCTGGCCCCTTTCGGCCAACTTCCCAACGCTCGGCGCGGCTAGCGCTTGAGCCAGTCCTGCTCGCCGTCCCACACGGTGGGGGCAAGCTCGCAGGTCCATGATCCCAGCTTGGCGTTTGGTGCCGCATCCAGCGACAGGTCACACAAGAGCCCGGCCTTGTAGCTCCGCAGCGCCGCAAGCGCAATCATGGCACCGTTGTCGCCGCAGGCCGCGAAAGGCGGCACGGTTACGCGTACGCCACGTCGCTCGAATGTGCTGCGGTAGGCCTCGCGCAGCTTGGGATTTGCCGCCACCCCGCCTCCAACGCAAAAGTCGGCCGCGCCGGTCTCGTCAATGGCTCGCACGGCCTTGGAGACCTGCACGTCAATGACGGCCGCCTCAAAGCTTGCCGCCAAATCGGGCAGGTTGATGGCACGCCCCGCCTTGTTCTCGCCTTGTATATAGGTAATAACAGCCGTCTTCAGGCCACTGAGCGAGAATCGGTAATCACCACTGTGCATCATGGCACGAGGAAACGCAATGGCGCGGGGATTGCCTTTGGCAGAGAGGCGACTGATCACCGGGCCTCCGGGATACCCTAGCCCCAGCGCCTTGGCGACCTTGTCAAATGCCTCGCCCACGGCGTCGTCAATCGTGGCGCCCAAAAGCTCATAGTCGCCCCATCCGCGCACGTGTACCAACATGGTGTTTCCGCCCGAGACCAGGCTCGCCACAAAGGGCGGCTCAAGGTCCGGCGTCGCAAAGAGGTTCGCCAGCAGGTGACCTTCCAAGTGGTTCACGGCAATGAGCGGAAGGTCCGCAGCTCCGCAGAGTCCCTTTGCAAACGCGACGCCCACCACGAGGGCGCCCACCAGACCCGGTCCAGCCGTAACTCCCACGGCGGCAAGGTCTGCCGGCACGAGCGTATCCACGCCCAACTTTTGGCCCGCACGTGCCATGGTCTCCTCAAACACGCCAACAATGGCTTCGGTGTGCTTGCGGCTCGCAATCTCGGGCACCACGCCGCCAAACCGCGCATGAAAGTCAATCTGCGTAGCCACCACGTTGGAGACGATCCGTCCCCGCCCGTCAATCACGGCCATGGCAGTCTCGTCGCACGACGACTCGATGGCCAAGATGAGGGGGCTCACGGCTTGGATGCGCTCGCTGGCTGCGTCACTTCGATTCGCGTGCTTAGGCGGCCAAGGTCGCACCGAGGCCTGCGGCTCCGGCACCGTTGCGTCCGACGCAACCACCAGCGGGAGCGTCGCTGTCATTATGAGCGCATGATTTCCTGCCCCGTAATAGTCTTTGCGCAGCCCCACCTGCTCAAATCCCATCGACTCATAGAGCGAGCGCGCCGCGTCGTTTTTTTGCCAGACCTCCAAGGTCATGCTTTGCGCACCAAGCACGTGGCCATCGTAGGCCAGGCGCTGCACAAGCCGTCCACCTATGCCCTGCCGCCTGCGATTCTGTGCAACCACCACGTCAAGCACATCCAACGTGTCGCCCGCAAGCACGCCACCGGCAAACCCCACAATGGTTCCCATGTCGTGCGCCACCCACCACGTACGGCCAGGCAGAGCCAGCTCCTCCTCAAAGAGGACGCGCGACCAAGGCTCATGCACATCGTCCGCAAACGCGGCCGCCTCAAGCTCAGCCACCTGGTCCAGATCGTTTACCGACATCGGCCGCAGCTGAAGATGCATGTCCGCCAGCTCGTCGGCCACGCCCGTAACCTCAACGCTTGCGGGCGTGTTCATGCCAAGGCGCTTTCGCTCGTTCTCCTCCGCATCCGAGAGGCGCGTGTACACAGGCAGCACCAGCGCGGGATCACCTGCGCCAACGCGACCACCGTCTCCCACAGAGCTTGCAGCCAAGGCAAGCGCGTGCCCCGTGGGGAACCAGAGATCCTCATCCACGAACTCGTGAAGTCCCGCCTCGACAAACTTGTCGCGATACTTCAAAAGGCCATTGCCACTAAGCACGAGCTCTGCCGCATCGGCCCGGCCAGCCCACTCGGACACGCACGCATCTGCCTTCTGCACCGTCTCGCTTGCAAAGGTACGATGCGCGCCGTTATTGTCCAGCACATAGATGCCTGGGTACACCTCGCCGCGCATGGCGTCCATGGCCACGGCCAAGGTGCCACGCACGCCAGCCTTCCATGCCGTCCAAGCCGTCGCATCCAGCGTGGAGGTGCCATAGAGCGGCTTTCCCAATCCGCAGGAGAGTCCCTTTGCCGTTGCAATTCCAATGCGAACGCCGGTAAACGATCCGGGTCCACGGCCCACAAGCACTGCGTCAACGTCTTCCATGGACAAGCCCACCCGGTCAAGAGCTGCAAGCGACGTGTTTACCAGCTCTTCGTTGGCATGACGACGACACATGTGGTCGTGGTTGGCCAGCAGCTCAACCGCGCCGCCGGTTATCGAGGGTTGGGTCCCGATTTCCATCCGCACCACGGCGCAGCACAGCATGTCGGTTGACGTGTCGAGCGCGAGAACAGTTTGTGTGGTCATTGGTCTTCTCCCATATGGTCGCTGTTTTGCGCGTCCAAGTATAGCACCCGCGAACCCTCGGCCTCGAGGATGGCCAAAAGGGGCCAAGCCCCAAACGGCCAAACGCGCAATGGGGATACACCTCCCGCGCATTTTTGGGCGTACGCTTGACCCTTACGTAACGTTATGGTTTATGCTTGTGTCCATGGCAGAAGGGGGTTGTGTTGAGGACTGTGCACGAGGTGAGCGAACTCACGGGGCTAAGCATACGCACACTGCGGTATTACGACAATATCGGGCTGCTGCGCCCAACCGCTCGCACCCAAGCGGGATATCGTCTCTATGGCAATAAGGACCTCGTCCGCTTGCAGCAAATCCTGCTCTTTCGCGAGCTCGAGTTTCCGCTTAAAGAGATCAAGGAGATCCTCAACAGCCCAAACTTTGATAGGTCTCGCGCCTTGCAGCAGCAAATCGAGCTGCTAGAGCTCAGGCGCGAGCACTTGGACCAGCTCATAGGGCTCGCAAAGAGCCTGCAGACGCAGGGAGGAACGATGGACTTCGAGGCATTCGACACGCAGAAGATAGATGATTACGCCGCGCGCGCAAAGGCGTCGTGGGGAGCAAAGCCGGAATGGGCCGAGTACGAGCAAAGAAGCGCCGGTCGCACGAGGGAGGAGAGCTTTGCCATGGGCAAAGAGCTAATGGAGCTGTTTGTGCCGTTTGGCCGCATGGCCGTCCAAGGAGCGGACCCGACAAGCGACGAGGCGGCGGCTCAGGCAAGGCTCATTCAGGACTTTATCTCGGAGCATTTCTATACGTGCTCGGACGAGGTGTTCGCGCAGCTTGGTCACGCGTACGGCTGCGGTGGCGAGTTCACGCAAAACATCAATACCGTCGCGGGCGATGGTGCGGCGGAGTTTGCCGCCCGGGCCATCGAGGCCTACGTCTCGCGGTAGGCAACGGAGAAGGGCTGTTGCGTAGATAAATAAGTCCCAAGTTTACGCAGGGGTTCGGCCGTGCGAACCCCTGCGCACTTTAGCCGCGAGCCATGCACTCGCTCAGCAGCGGGCGCATCATGTAACAACCGAGGCCGGTCCCGCTTTGCTGTGGGGCCGGCCTCGGAGTCGTGCGCGTTATGCGATTACGTTCGCGTGGGAGAAGACCTTATGCCTCGGTACCCATGCGACGCTTGGTTACGAGCAGGATAACGGCGCCTGCCACAAGCACGCCACCCACCACGTAGAAGACCGTGGTGCCCATGCCACCGGTGGAGGGCAGCTC
>JAUMWL010000274.1 GCA_030529665.1 Coriobacteriales bacterium | reverse complement strand
TAATCGGCGGCCGAGCGTGCTGTATTTGCGACCAGTGTGGGTCAGGCGTGCTGTCTTTGAGAGCAGTGTGGCAAAGACACCCTCACAACTCTAAAAGACAGCACACCCGCGGTCTTATCACCAACACAGCTCGCGATTACAGCACACGCAAGGTACATCGACCCACACAGCTCGCAATCACAGCACGCGCGTGGCGAACTAACCCACACAGCTCGCAATCACAGCACGCCCGTGGCGAACTAACCCACACAGCTCGCAATCACAGCACGCCTGGCAACATCTTGGAGGGTCCGAGCGACGAACGGGTTCTTTTAATACGAATACAAGTGTACAAAAGTGTTGGCAAAACGAGGGAAGCATAGTATATCGTCGTGTTGCCATATACTATAAGCAAAGTACAGGAGCGGAGGTGTGGCATATGGGCATACGGATACCCATTGGGTACGATAGCTTCGAAGATATTCGGCGCAACGGCAGCTATTATGTGGACAAGACAGGATTACTCTGGGAGCTGTTTCACGAGTCGGATAGCCAGGTGACGTTGTTTACGCGGCCGAGGCGTTTTGGCAAGTCGCTCAACATCTCTACTCTGGAGTGCTTCCTCAACATCCGCAAAGACAGCAAAGAGCTGTTTGAGGGATTGGAAGTCACGCAGCACAAGGAATTCTGTGCCGAATGGATGAACTCTAGCCCTGTTATCTCGCTCTCGCTCAAAGATGCCGCGGCGCTCACGTTTAGGAGTGCCTATGCCATGTTAAAGGCAATCATCGCAGAGACGTGTTTGATCGTGGGCTTTTTGGAGCACCATGAGTTTGTTGACCCCTACGACGTAGAGGTATTTCGTCGCCTCAGAGCAAAGACGGCCACCGATGAAGAGGTGCGGGAATCCTTGCGGACCCTCACGCGTATGATGCATGCGGCATACGGAAGGCCATGCGTGCTTCTTGTGGACGAATACGACGTACCGTTAGCGAAGGCAAGCCAGCAAAAGGAGGCGGGGGAGCGTTATTATCCCCAGATGCTCGAGGTAATACGTGGACTGATGAGTTCTGCGCTTAAGTCCAATCCCTGGCTGGACAAGGCGATAATAACTGGATGTTTGCGCATGAGTAAGGAGTCCATCTTTACGGGGGTCAACAACTTTGCCTCTTACTCGGTGCTTGACAAGCGTTTCTCGCGATACTTTGGATTTACGCATGCAGAAGTCGAGGACTTGCTTGTAGCAGCTGGCTTGGAAAAGAAGGCAGGGCTGTTCCGCGACTGGTACGACGGTTACGTTTTTGGCTCGGAGCGGGTCTTTTGCCCTTGGGACGTGGCGAACTATGCCAGCGCCTTGATTGCGGACGATGACGCTTTGCCGCAGAACTACTGGCGAAACTCCAGCGGCAACGGGGTTGTTCGCGAGTTGGCATCTTTTGCGAGCCTGGACGTGAGCGAGAAGCTCGAGACGCTCATGAATGGCGGGACCATAACGCAGCGCGTGTCTGACCAGCTCACATACGACACGATGCTCCAGACAGAAGAGGGGCTTTGGAGCGTGCTGGTTATGACGGGCTACCTTTCCAAAGCGGATCCCACACAGGTGGGCGATACAGTGGCGCTGCGGATTCCCAACCGCGAGGTCGCGGGCATCTTTCAAAGCGAGGTTATGGAACTCTTTGCACAGAGCCTCGACACCACTCTGCAAGACGCCCTTATGGAGGCGCTGTGGTCGGGCGACGAGGCTGGGGCGAGCGATGCCATGAGCGGGCTATTGTGGGACACCATCAGTTATCACGACTACGGAGAGGACTACTACCATGCGTTTTTGGCAGGGGTGTTCGTTGGTCGTGGCTACGGGGTCGACAGTAACAGGGAGCATGGTCTTGGTAGGCCCGACATCTTTCTTACGGACAGGCGTCGGCGTCGCGCGCTCATAATCGAGGCGAAGCGATCCACGAGCGCATCCAGCATGGAGCACGACTGCATGGAGGCCGTTAAGCAGATCGACACGCGAGCCTACGCGCGACGTCTGCACGGATACCGTACGGTCCTGTGCTACGGCGTCGCGTTCTACAAAAAGGACGCCCTGGTGCGCAAGACCCCACAATCTACGTCGCAGGGTGAACTGTAGCGATTGCTGGCATGAGATCGCCCTGATTGAGACCATTGCGTGCTGGATTTACGACCAGTGTGGTGGAGGCGTGCTGAGATTGCGAGCAATGTGGGTATTCGGTGGGTGAGCGTGCTGTGATTGCGAGCAGTGTGGGTCAGGCGTGCTGT
>JAUMWL010000128.1 GCA_030529665.1 Coriobacteriales bacterium | reverse complement strand
TGCCTGCGGATACCCGGCGGTGCTCCGCATTTGGCGTCGCCGCGCATAAGGAGGCTTATGTTTTGAAACACATAAGCCTCCCTGCGGGGTGCCCTCTTCGGTTGGCTCCACGATGCCGTCCACGGCCACGCCCGCCATCAGGAACCGGTGCACGAGCGACACCACCCGCTTGTCGGCGAGGGCGTCGGACAGCAGCTGCACCAGCTTGGACTGGTTGACCGTGTCGAAGAAGCGCTCGAGGTCCATCGAGGCGACCCACACGCTGCCCGCGTCGGCGTGGCGCTTGACTGCCGCGAGGGCGTCGTGCGCCGACCTGCCGGGGCGGAACCCGTAGGAGTCGGGGTGGAACCTCGGCTCGAATATGGGCGTGAGCCGCTGCGCGACCGCCTGCTGGACAAGCCTGTCCACGCAGGTGGGTATGCCGAGAAGCCTCACCTTCCCCTTCTCCCTCTTCGGTATCTCGACCCTGCGCACCGGCTTGGGCCTGTACCTCCCCGAGAGTATCCTGCCCGCCAGCGCCTCGTGGTTGGCGTCGAGCCAGTCGGGTAGCTCCGACACGGCCATGCCGTCCACGCCGCCCGCGCCGCCGTTGCGCACCACGCGGTCGCATGCCAGCTGCATGTTCTCCCGTGAGCATATGCGCTCCAGCAGGTCCTCGGTGTTTCCTGTCCTTGCGTCGAGTTCGTCCGCTTCGGTGCTCCGCGCGGGCGTCGGCGCCTCCGGTAGCTCTCGGGGTTCCGCCCCTGCCCTTCCCGGCTGGCCCTCGAAGCCTGTTCGAAGTTGTCTGCCTTCTACCGCTCGCATGGTCTCGCTCAGTGACTCCCTCCGTCTGGGTTCGGCCCTTCCCCGCTGGCGGCGCGGGTACTATGGCCTCTGCTGACTCCTCACGGTTCGCTGTTGCTACGGGCGTGCAGTCGCTCGCACGCCGGTCCCCCCGGTCCATGCGGCCCACCCCGTGGGCGAAGCCGGAACCTTTGCGTCCTTTTTTCCCGCCCGTGAGGCCTCCCGGGGTAAGCCACGCCTCTTTCCCTCCACCTACCTGCCGCATTTACGCGTGGGGCTTCCGTGCAGCTATGGGGCTTCGGCTTGTGTTGCAGCCTCACCCGCCCGGCGCGCCTGATGCGATTCGTGTTCCTCAGGCCGGAGGTTTGCCTCCCGCTTCTTTCAGATTCCGCCTCGCGGCGGACACCCTTGCGCTTGGCTATGCGCTTCCCGCTGCCGGGCGCGCTCGGGACTTTCACCCGTTAGAGACGTGTGCATGCTCGGCACACAACAAAAACAGGTCGCACCCCGTGCGACCTGCTGTTTTGTTGGTGCGCCCTGAGGGACTCGAACCCCCGACCTTCGGATTAGAAGTCCGTCGCTCTATCCACCTGAGCTAAGGGCGCATATAAAAAAGGTCAGAGAATAATCTCTGACCGTGGGATACGTGGTGGGCCAGAGTAAATACATCTCGAAACCTTGCCCTCAGCTTTTCCGCCTCGAGCGGGTACATTGTACTACGATATAAGCGGGCTGCATAGAACCTGCATCAGCTTGTGCGCATGGCCCCTATCTTTCTCAAATCCATGGGTAAATAGTCACCCGGTACGTAAAAAGCCCTTAAACGGGCTTATAACAAGTCGTTTACCTGCGGATATGCAAATGGGTTAAACAAGCGAAAGGTTTTCTCCAAACTTTCTCAGATGAAAAGCGCCCCGCCCCCCACAAAGGGGACGGGGTATTCTTACAAGGGTCTTGCTATTATGCAGTTGCCTTCCATGCGCCATCGTTGAGGGATTGCTGAAGCGCGCAGACGGAGTCGTGTCCGAATCGGCCATCCACACCGCACTTCCCGCAGGAATACCCATGGGCGATGAGCCAGGACTGCAGCATCTCGGAGGTCTCACGACCCCAGATGCCGTCCACGGCCGCGTCAACCCTTGCCTGCACCGCACACACGAGCTTGGAGCCCTCGCCACCGAAGTCAACCGAGACTATGCCCTCGAACCACTCGTAGGCATCTCTGTCCTGCCCGGAGACCTCATCATCCGTGATTACGCCAAGCTGTGCTTGCCACTCAAACACTGTGTTGTAGCCACCGATGCCGTCCACGTCAAGTTTCTCGTTGGTCTGCGTGGGACTCTTGGCCTTCACCTTGGCCGTCTTGATCGCGGCTGGCTCCGCGTCGGCGTACTGCGGGCGGATCACGTAGCGGATGGAGCAGAGCGGGCGCACCTTCTCCTTGACGGCGTTGCCCACGTTGCCCTCGATGGTCGCCACGTAGCCGTTTTTCGGCGATCCCGTGGCGAGCCCGACGTGGTCGGTGGCCGTGGTGGCAAAGTTCCAGTCGAAGATAAGCACGTCGCCTCGGCGGATGCCGGACTTGTCCACCGCGCGGGTCTTGGCCCCGCCGTTCCAGGCAAGGTCGGTGTTCTGGCTGGGGAACCCCGGGCACTTTACGCCCGCCTTGTCCATGATCATGCTCACCCACATGCAGCACCACCATATCTCGGTGCTCGGCCCACGCAGCCAGTCCTCGCCCATCAGCTCGGCACAGTACCTATAGTGGTCCCAGTTTCTTAGACAACTGATTGGAGGTTCACAGAGAGACCCCGTACAATTGTGCCATCAGGCACGGAAGGGGGTCGGCATGACCAAGAAGAACTACTCGCCCGAGTTCAAGGCGAGGATAGTGAGGGAGCTCGTGGAGGGCGACGACAGCGTGGGCGTGGTCGCGGCCAGGCACCACCTGAACGCGAACATGGTATCGGGGTGGCGCAAGCAGCTGTTCGACAACGCGCAGGTCATCTTCGCCCAGGACCAGAGGATCCGGGAGATGGACGAGGAGCGCCGGGGGCACAGGGAGGAGGTTGACAACCTGAATCGCATCATCGGCCAGCTCACGGTCGAGCGCGACTACCTTCAACGAAGCCTTGGCAAGAAGCTCGACGAGCTCGGGCTCTAGGAGGGCGCTGGTGGACCCGTCGAACGAGTCGCTCTCGATATCGAGGCAGTGCGAGCTGCTGCGCCTTCCCAGGTCGAGCTACTACGCGAGGCCGAAGGCCAAGGGCGCGGAGGGCTTCACCGAGGAGGAGGAGCGCGCCATGAGGATCATCGTGAAGCGCGGACAGAGCGGTCCCATGCGTATGGTACTCAGCAACTATTACACAGGTTTCTCTGGCGAGGACGAAAGCAGGGTGTTCAAGAGGTTCGTTGATGAGCTTGATGGACAAGGTTTTACGGAAGCATGGTTCATTAAGAAGGACGGGTCAATTCTCGTCGCCAGATGAGAAGAGCCAAGAGGCTCCGTACAATCACAGCGCCTATGGCTCAGTGCCATTATACCCAACAAAGCCCCTTAGCTCAACGGCAGAGCGACGGTCTCCAAAACCGGATTTCAAAGCAGGTTTCAAAGGCTGAATGAGGGGCGTATTTCCGGCGGTTGTTCAACTCTGGTTGCTGGTTCTGGTTGGGCATGGTGTCCCCCTTCCCGCGCCGTTGCAGCGCGCACTGCCCGTTTCGGGCAATTTACAAAAATATGAGAAAGGCCCCGTGCGGGGCCTGGTCTCCATAATGGGATTGCGGTTTTCTCACCACATGGCGCATAGATGTGCGAGCGAACATTTTTCAGATCTACTCACCGTCAGAACGCCTGCGGATCACGGTTATTAGCGCGACGATGTCCTCATACGTAATCTCGTCGCCAACCTCGCGAGCCTTCTCGATAAACGCGAGCGCGGTGTCCATATTTTCCTCTGTCTTGGCTACGGTACGTGCGCAGTACACGAATTCGTCATCATCGCAGATGTCGCGAATGGCCCGTTCGAATCTCTCCGTTGTCGTACCGCTCATTGCAACCGCCTGCCTAATCAATCGGGATTTTTCCTACGACATCATATCTACCGTCACCCAAGTTCCTGAATTGATAGATATGATTTCGTATCGGCTTCCAGAAAGACCCTCTCTTCTTATCTTCTTCCGAGATGTGCGTATTCAGCGCTGAATGAGGGGCGTATTTCCGGCGGTTGTTCAACGCCTGAACTCGCGCCCCCTCGTAATCTCGTTCCACTTTCGGTTGCGGTACGGGTCCTCCCTCACCGTCTTGGGCTTGGTGACCCGCCTTCTCCTCGATGCCAACAGGCCGCCTCCCTTGGAATCCTCGCATGGAAAAGGCCGCCCTCCCGGATGGCCTCATTATTGGTCGGCGTACGATGGGCAAGGCCACGTCGTTGAACATCGCCATGTTTGTCGATTCGACCGCCCCATCTACGTACTCCGCATCAATGAGCGCGCGGCGCGCGGTTCCCTGCCGCACTTCTACGCGAAGTCCTTAAGGTAGCCTTCACGGAGAGGCTCGCCGGCACCGATGTATAGAAATGCGACGAAGTTGATGGGCCTGCCGTCGCTCTTCATGACCGCAACCGGACCGTTTCCTCCGAAGCTCATGTCGTCCTTCACCGAGAACACGTAGGCGCCGGCGTACTCGATGCAGTAGTCCACTTCGTCCCAGCACTGCTTGGCGATGCCTACCGCCTTGTCGAAATCGACCGCCATTGTCGTTACCTCCGCTTCTGAACGACGAAGTTCTTCGCCCTCTCCGATACTCTCAGAATATCAGTTCTTACCAGCTGAATGAGGGGCGTATTTCCGGCGGTTGTTCAACTTACTCACGCATGTGGTATAATGTTCTTGTCTGACGTGATGCGCCCGCCAGCCTATTCTTTTGGGGGGGTTAGCAGCGTCAGACATTTTTTTCTTAGGCTTAGTTATTCTCCGAGCTGAATGAGGGGCGTATTTCCGGCGGTTGTTCAACTGCGACGAGCGATGCGCATGAACGCGCTCTCCTCAATGGTCTTGGCCCAGATCTCGGCGCTGACCTCGGGGTCGAGGATGACGTTGGATGTGTGGCGGTTGATGTCCTGGTAGGTCGGCATTGCCGCTCCTTTCTAGTTGCCCAGAAGCTTGTCCATGGCGTCGCCAAACTTCTGCGACGCTGTTTTTGCGGACCCGCCCGTGTTCACGTGCGAGCCCGCCTCGTTGGCGGCTGGTGCGCCGCCGGGCCTGTAGGCCTCGGCGATGGCCGTTGCGGCCTCCGCGAGGGCCTTCTTGTCGGTGGCGGCGAGCGTGGAGACGATGGCCTCAGGCACGCCCGTCTCGGCAGACACCTCCTTGACCATGGCCGCGCGCTTGGCACCCGCCTTGAGCGAGGCGTTCTCGCTCTCGGCGGCCTCGAGCCGCTTGGACAGGTCGGCCACCTGCTGGTTGACCTCCTCCAGGTCCTTCGCGGCCCCGTAGTTGGCCTTGGCGCGGCTCTCGTTCTTGCGGCTCTGGGCCTTCCACTTCTCGGCCTCGGCCTTGGCCTGCTCCCAGAGGGCCTTGTAGTCGGTTTCCTTTGCGGCACCCTCCTGCTGGCCCTCGGTCTGCTTGTCCTGGTCGTTCGGCATCGCCGCCTCCTTATCCCGCGCCTTGGCGGCGCGTCGATTCGGCCCGTCGCGGGCGACGTTCAGATATGAGAAAGGCCCCGTTCGGGGCCTGGTCTCCAATGGGTTGACAAACGTGGTAATATAAAGTTGTAGGCGCTATCCACCGGCAACGTATACCGCAGGTGCGAAGCGCCTACATCTTTATGTGCGTGATAAATCCAGAGGCATCTATTAGCAGCTGAATGAGGGGCGTATTTCCGGCGGTTGTTCAACATGGAGGTGATGGTCCAATGAAGCACAATTACGATGAGTATCCCGGTGAGACGATCAACGCTCTCTATTACAAAGTTTTCGGAGTTCCCTTTTTAGTCAACTGGGATGATAACCACGCGAACCATCGACAGGAGATCATCGACTGCATCGAGTCCGGCGTCCCGCAGAACGAGGATACGATAAGCGGCGGATGGACGACAGAGGACGCCGCTCACGGTGTGCCCGGCGTTGACTTCGTCGAATAGGCGCACATGGCGAGCTGGCATATCGACCAGCCATCTTGGCAAAAGCAATCTACCTAAGCTGAATGAGGGGCGTATTTCCGGCGGTTGTTCAACATATTGCTCCACAACCACCCAGGAAGCTCGAGGCCATCGTGAGCCGACATTCGCTCGGCTGCACGCGACTGGGTGAGGAGTTCGATCGTCGTATGCCACGACGGAACGGTCCTCGAGCTCACGTGCAACGACCCGACAGTGTTGGAGGCTTACGAGATCATCAAGGCGGACGTTCGGCAAGCCATGCCGGAAGTTATGGATTCGGCTAGAATAGACGAGATGGCAATCGACAGGCTCTACGAGGAGAACGGGAGGCACAAATGGTTCAGGCTAACAAGGCGATAGCGCGCGACGACCAGGCGTGCCTCGTCATAGACGACACCGTCCGGCCATCCGACGACCCGAGTAAATCGGAGCTCTACCAAGAGTACCTGCGAAGGTCAAAGCTCAAGAGCGACGACCTGCCGCGTTCCGCAAGCAAGGCACACTAGCAAGTCAGCGACATAGGCAAGATCAGCGAGGCCACCCGAGAGGGTGGCCCTTTTCATGCCCTCCCACTTTCAAAATAGGCGCGTTTTTGCCATCCGACTTACATCGCATTGTCGTGCAAGCGGCGAGCGACACCTGCGAGACAGTAGCCCCACGCCCGGCCAGCGCAGAAAGGCCACCCGGAACCGCGGAGAGAACCGCGCAGACAAACGCCCAGGAAAGGGGTGCGGCTGAATGAGGGGCGTATTTCCGGCGGTTGTTCAACCGCAAGGAGAATCGTGTTAAATCTCAGGTATAGGCCATCGCCAGTAAGCATCGAAAAGACCGTCGAGAGAATCTCGTATGAAATCACAAAGAGAAATATCGCCGAAGTAATTTATATCGACGAGCGCGGCGATATGCATCACATCATGAAATAGGTGCCAACACTACTCCCCCCAACTGGGGCAGCACGTGGCACCTATGGGAAGTATACCCAAAACACCTTCTTCGTACAACGGCGAAACGTTAATGGAGAGCTCACATGCAAAGCAACCAGCCATATTCACATCCATATCACCTCATTGCCCAAGACGCGCTCGACGGCAGGAAGGTGGCCGTGTTCTGCGACAACCAGAGTCAGGTGGACCGGACTAAAAATCTCGTGTATGACGCGCTGCTCGACCTTGGGGCGAACAAGACGGACGTCTCCCAATCGAAGTCGGCCCCCAGGGTAACCGTGCGAGGCAACGCGGTAGAGTTCCTGCTGACGAACGGCGTGGACGGTCGCGGCATGAGTGCGGATGTGGTTTATCTCAGCGAGTCCGCCCGCATGCAGAACGAGTTTGCCTTGCTGAGCTGAATGAGGGGCGTATTTCCGGCGGTTGTTCAACTGCAAAGAAATGTCCAGTCGGCGCGCCATCAGTTCGAAAAGAGCAGGAACGGCGATTCGATGCGCATGGTGCTCAACAACTATTACACGGAGTTCTTCGATGAAGACGAAGACAGGGTGTACGAGAGGTTCGCTCGAGAAGTCGAGGGGCAGGGATTCACGGACGCATGGTTCATAAAGAAGGACGGAACGGTTCTCGTCGCCAAATAAAAGAAGAGCCAAGAGGCTCCGTACAGTCACAGCGCCTATGGCTCAACCGAAGTATACCAAATCCAGCCCCTTAGCTCAACGGAAGAGCGACGGTCTCCAAAACCGAGGACGGGAGTTCGACACTTCCAGGGGCTGCCAAAACAGGGAAAGAGGACGCCATGACAAGCGAAATGCCATACGAGGAGATAGCCACGGACGCGATCGCGGGAAGGCTGGTCGTCGTCTTCTGCGCGAGCCTGAGCTGAATGAGGGGCGTATTTCCGGCGGTGGTTCAACTTCCGGGCCTGCGTCTTCCACTTCTCCGCGTCCGCCTTTGCCTGCTCCCAGAGCGACTTGTAGTCGGTGACATCCGTTTCGGATCCGCCCTGCTGGTCCTTGCTCTCGTTGCTTTGGTCGGCCATTGCCGCCTCCTCTTCTGCGCCGTTGCGGCGCGTCTTCTTGCCCGTTGCGGGCACCTTCGGTATATGAGAAAGGCCCCTTTCGGGGCCGAGTCTCTGGATAGAATTGGCAGCCCCTGGTAGTGTCGAACTTCCGTCTGCGGTTTTGGAGACCGCCGTCCTACCGTTGAACGAAGGGGCTTTGTGGTTTGCTTTTTAAATTATCGCGTCCTCTGGAATACCAGCATCCTCGCGCGGGTCGAAGGCCTTGCCTCGTGCAATGCACTTACACGCGAGAGCGTAGATTTCTTCATCCGTCTCGGGAGCGCTGAAACCCTTCCCAAGCATTTCGCCGAAGTGGCATCTGTACTCGTCTTGCTTGTTCCAATATCGGATGCCATTTGCATCGCGACTATCAGGCACGGGTTTGCCTGCTTCGAGAAAGCGCCTAACGATACTCTTTGCCTCTAGCGGCGTCACGCCATCATGGAAGTCCTTCGGATAGGGGATTCCGAATGTCTTCTCGTACTCGTCAAACAGTGCGGCTAGGTCGCTGTCTTCGTAACAATGCCGGTTCATATCTTTCCCATCTCAGTAACCATATCCTCAAACATAGCATACGACTTTGGGAAGTATCTTTGTAAACTGCCAAGCGACATTCCTTGAGTTATGGTCGCAGCGTACAAGTGTGAAAAATGACAAGAGATGGAGGCCTTGCGCGCGGCATTATTGATTAGGC
>JAUMWL010000273.1 GCA_030529665.1 Coriobacteriales bacterium | reverse complement strand
GTCTGGGTGGACTTCGTGCGCCTCATGCGCTTCAACGTGCCCCTCGACGCGGTCGCCGAGGTCTGTCGCGTCTCGCACCAGACCGCGTGGGAGTGGAGGCACAGGCTCTTCGCCGCCGTCGACGGCTACCAGGACAACCTGGTCCTCCGCGGCAGGGTGTGGCTGGACGAAACATATATAACCGACACCGACCTGACGCACGGCTACGGCCAGGCCGTGAAGCGCGGCCTCTCGAAGCAGAAGGTGTGCATCGTCGTCGCCATAGACGCGCTAAAGAACCCGGTCGCCAAGGTGTGCGGGCACGGGAAGCCGTCCTCGAAGAGGGTCAAGGACGCCCTGGCGGGGAACATCGCGAAGGGGTCGACGCTCGTCGGCGACAAGGAGCGCGCCCACAACGCGCTCGCCAAGGCGGTGGGCGGGGAGCACGAGGCCTACAAGGCGGACACCAAGGACCCGGTATACCTCGAGAGGGTTGCGATGGTGAGCAACCTGTGCTCCTGGATAAAGCGCTACCTCTGGAGGTTCACCGGCATGGAGGTCAAATACCTCCAGTCGTATTTGAACTGGTACGTGTACCTCTTCAGGGTCAGGCAGGCGAGCGAGAGGTGGCCAGAGATCGCAAGGGTGGTTCGCCATTTGCTGATGGTTGACGCGCATTTCCGCAGCAAGACTTAGTGAATCTATCACCCGGCTTCTTGACTGTTAGATTCCTAAAATTGCCACTGTGTATTTTATGCAGTGGCAATTTTAGGATTCGCAATTTGCGACAACTGGGATTATTTCATCATCCATGACGGAAATTGCCACTATTTTTTTGGACTCGGTCTATCGGTGAATCCAAGCCGTAATGGGCGATGTGAATAACGGCCAACAGGGAGGGGGTTGTTACCCTGTTACCCTGGCGAGCATCCTTCTGGTCTTGGCGATGGAGCGTCCCGGCTCACATGTTCACCTAGACACATACACTCACTCGAGGACGGCTCCTGCGAACTCGTCATCAAGAGGGCCTAGGTGCGGTGGGCGAAGAATCCTGAAGAAGCCGGAAGCGAGGAGGGCGGGGAGGCGCTCGCGGACGGCACCCACTTGCTCTACGCCAACGCCGCCTGGCGCGGCGACGACGAGCTGGGCTCGCTCATGGCTGACTTCTGCCAGAGCGACCCGAGCAAGATACGCGACGGGATGGTAGTCTCCCTTCTTGCGATTGTCCCCGGTCCTTGCTGAGCCCGAGGTGCGCCTTCAGAGTCTCGAAGCGGTGCGTCAGTAGTTGCGGGATGACGAGAATGATTCCCGTGGTAGCTCCCCTCTCTTGTGGCAGAGGTGCTGCCCGGCGCTAGTAGGCCGATGTGCGCGCAAAAGCGGAGGTTGCGCCGACGACGACGCGCCGCCTGCACCAACGCCCCACCGCGTACACAAATGTCCAGTTTGTGCACGCGGCGCTTGTGGAGTACGGCATGGTCGGGCTGTGCGAGAACGTTCGCCGCTGGTATGACGGGTTCGTGTTTGACGGGGTTCCGAGCATATACAATCCGCGGTCCATTACGAAGTTCTTGGAGAGCGGGGGCTTCTTCGATGCGTGCTGGGCAAATACCAGCTCCAACGTCCTCGTGTCTGAGGTCGTGAGGCGCGGTGGCGCGCGGCTCAAGGCCGACTTTGAAGCGCTGTTTGCGGACGGCGAGGTGAGAAAGGTCATAGACGAGCAGGTGGAGTCCTACGTCCGTGCTGCTCTTGCCTGCCATCTTTGCGTGCGGGACGGCCCGCATGCCTGCCGTCCCGCCGCTTTTGTCGAGAGCGCCATTTCGGCAAGCGAAACTAGCCAAGAATATGGCGTTTTGGGTAGTTTTTCGGTTTCGCGAAATACGGGGTTTCATTTCCGACCCCATCTACCTGCGGATTTGCGAGGCAAGTTTTCCGCCGATGGGGAAACCGCACTCAAAAACTACCCAAAACGCGGAATTCTTGGCTAGTTTGCCATTCTCAGATGGCGCACCTGGCATACGGGTAAAGCGGCGTCAACCACTGACGGGTAAGGGGTACCCTGTCGCTAGTTGGCGCCAATGTGAACGAACGTGAATCCATGTGAAAAGATGTGAACGCCTGTAAAAGGATCCTGCCACTCCGACTGCCCAACCCCTTCACGCCAACGTTTGGCATGGTCCCGGTGAATAGTTCAGCAGGCGCATCTCATCAGGCGTAGCGCGAGAGCTCCCTCACAAGGTCTTCTCGCGTGTTTGCCACCTCGTTGTCGACCACCGACTGCAGAAGCTCGCAGAGCGCCATGCCCACCCTCGG
>JAUMWL010000127.1 GCA_030529665.1 Coriobacteriales bacterium | reverse complement strand
CCCAAACCAGTCGAAGGAGCTCTCGAGCCGCGAGAACCGCAAATCGCCCTTGTGCATCGTTCCGTTCTTTCGAAGATTGCTGTACTTGAATCGCTTGTTCTTCTTGTTCAGCTGTCCGGGAATGGCCTCAAAGACCGCCCGGGTAAAGCGGGCACCCTCGTTATCGCTCATATGTCGTGCGATGTCAAACTCATAGAGGTTGAAAACGCCCTTGTGCGCACGTCTGAGCGCAACCAAATCGTTGGTATCCAAGAAGCGCTGCACGGGTTCGGGCAGCCCGCCCACAAGAAGATATCGCGCATGAAGCTCTATAAGCTTCTGGTGGATGAAATCTGGCACCGCCTCGCGCGAAACAATCGCCTGTTTGACAAGCTCAATCAGGGACCTTGGCGTACCACATGCCAGGCAGAACTCCTCGAAAGTTAGGGGGAACATAGTCAGCTCATCCAGGAAGCCCACAGGCCATGACCGAATGCCAAAAAGCTCAACTCCGAGCAACAATCCCGAAAAAATATAATCGTGCTCCGATCGCTCGGCAAGAAACTTTGCCCATGTGAGTATGTCGCCAAACTCCTGGATTTCGTCGAAAAAACGAGAGCCTTGCCAGCAGAGAGCTCCTTGTTTGTGAGCGCCGAGATACGCAGGAGCAGGTTTTCTGCGCTGCGCGCTTTGGAGATGAGCGCAACGGCGGAGGGATTCTCTGGGAAGTTTATCTCGGCAAAGGTATCGTAGCGATTTTGGGCATATGCCCTAACCGCTGTTGTTATTCCCACCTGCCTTGCCCCTGTGATCAAGAGGCCCTGATGAGTTTTAGTACGGGCCCAGCTTTCGATTTGCGAGAGGGCTTGTCGTTGTAGCATGGGTTTCCTTTGTGTTTGCAAAACAGCTCCCGATAATTAGCTGATTTTACAAAAACAGAACTTTGCAAGGCTTATCGCACTGGTGCGGTAGGACGTACGAATAAAGGCACGGATGATGGCACGGATGAACCGGACGAATCGCCTAATGTGGGAAAACTGCGCGAGAGCGGCAGCTCTACTCGCGCGAAACGCGGGCGCGTTTGCTGGGTTTGGGACCAGTGACGCTAGGTTTGGCGCAGCGTTTGCTGGGATCGGGACCAGTGACGCTAGGCTTGCCGGGATTGCGACCAGTGACGCTGGATTTGCTGGAATTTGGACCAGTGACGCTGCGGTTGTGCCACTGGTCCAAAAGCCAGCAAACCCAACGCCACAGGTCTCGATTCCGGCAAGTGCCTTACCGCAGTCCCGCCGTATACGACATCAACGAATCCCCATGGTTACGCAACGGCTTCGTTCGTACGTCTTGCTGGTGCGGGCATTGGGGATGCCCCTTGCTTGCTGCCGAGCAATGGGAAGCATCCCCAATGCCCGCCAACCCCTGCCAACACGCTATACTGTTCAAAGGGGTTTAGCCCCTTTTGACAAAAGGCTCCTTTGAACAAAACCGGTTTAGGAGGCAACCATGGACATAACGCTCGACGACGTAATCCAGATGCTTGAGGACATTCAGGAGGACGTGGACTACGAAACCTGCACCACGCTCATAGACGACCACGTGCTCGACTCGTTTGACATCCTCGCCATCGTGAGCGCCACAGACGACGAGTTCGACGTAACGATTCCCGCAAAGGACATCATTCCCGATAACTTTAACAGTGCCGCCGCCCTGCACGCGCTTATCCAGCGCCTCGCGGACGAGGACTAGCTGCCATCTTGGCCGTTTGGGGCTTGGCCCCTTCCGGCCATCGCTCGGTCATGCGAGGTCTTCTTGAGCCAGCCGCCAGCAAACACGTAGCGAAACGCCGTGCCCACGCGATCGTTTCCCAAAGCAACGAGGATGATCGCAGCCACGACGGCGCACACCGCAACCTTAAAGAGTTCGCTACCTGGCAGCGGAGGGACGTGACGCAGCACCCTAATGACCCACGGATGCAGCAAATATACGCTCATGGTGTTGCGCCCAGCCACCGAGACGAACCCAAGGTCGCGCTGCGGCGCACACACCATGAGCATGAGGCACCAGGCAGCGGCCACCAACTGCACCAGTACACGCGCTTCAAAGTCCCACATGCTCGCAAAGGGCGTATCGCGATACAGCACATACGCCGGACACGACCCATGCAGGTAGTGCAGCGCCGTAAGCACCCCCACCGCGCATACGCTTGCCAAACGCACACGCCTTAGCATCGCAGGTCCCAGCGCATCGATTCGCTCTGACAAACGGTGCCGACCCGCATAGTATCCCGCGGCAAAGAACGGAAACAGCGCCACCACGCGAGCCAGGTCCATAAACTCCCCCAGCCAAGGCGCAAATCCGCAGACGACCGACAAGACCAGGCCAGCCGCCACCACAATTGTCTGCGTCCGACGTGTGGTTGCCTTGTCCAAAAGAGGTATTGTTACGTACCACAGCACGCAGGCCAGCAGATACCAAAGGGTCCACTGGGGATACAGCAACGTCATGCCCACAAACCACACGCGACCGGCAACCAAATTGCGGCGCACGATCGAAATCACCTGAAACACCACATAGGGCAAGAGCAGCCCCGCCGCTATTCTCTGCGGCCTAAAGCGCGCAAAGTATCCGGTTACAAACACAAACGCCGGCATGTGAAACAGATAGACCACCTGATACAGCACGCCGACCAACGGACCGTGGGGCAACTCCACCAGCAGATGACAAAAGACCACGAGAAAGATCAGAGCCCCGCGGATGTTGTCAAGACGATAATCACGCTTTGATGCCATGCACCTTTCCTCCCTCCACAAGAGTGTACACCCGGCGGGGCCACGCACTCGTGGAACACCGTTTCCCGGAAAGGATGTTCCACGCGGCATAACGCGCGCGCCGAGCGCTACACTATAGGCAGCAAACCGCCGTGAGCGAAGGAGCCCGCCATGTCTGTCTATGCCCTCGATTTTGGAACCACGCGCACAGGTATTCCCACCCATCTGTATAGGCTCAAGAACGCCCGCGGCATGGAGGTGGACGTTACGGACATAGGCGCGTCCATTGTGGCGGTTCGCGTGCCCGCCTCCGACGGCTCGCTCGTGGACGTGGCGCTTGGCTTTGAGGAGTCGGCCCAGTACGAGAATAACCCTTGGGCACTTGGCGCCGTAGTGGGACGCTGCGCCAACCGTATTGCCGGCGCCACCTTCCAGCTGGAGGGACGTACGTACACGCTTACCGCAAACGAGGGCAACAACACCCTGCACGGCGGGCGCGACATGTGGTTCCAGCGCCTGTGGGAAGGCGCCACCATTGGCAAGAAGGGCGAGCGTCGCAAGGGCGCCCATGCAAACACGGCCATCTTTGGCATGTTTTCTCCCCACGGCGACCAAGGCTTTCCGGGCGACCTGGACGTGCGAGTAACGTACACGCTCACCGACGACAACGAGCTTCGCATCGTGTACGACGCACAACCGGGGCTGTCCACCATTGTGAACCTCACCAACCACACCTATTGGAACCTCAACGGCCACAACAGCGGCACCATACTGGACCACACGCTGCAAATCTCTGCCGAGGAATACACGCCCACCGATGCCCAAAAGATTCCCGATGGTCGCAAGGTTGCGGTGGCGGGCACGCCGTTTGACTTCCGCTCTCCCAAGGTGATTCGGCAAGACTTTACGGAGCGTTTCTGCAACTACGACCACAACTTCTTGCTCGCCGGCGCTGGACGCATGAGGCATGCCGCCACGCTCGCAGGCGACAAGACCGGAATCTCCATGGACGTGCTCACCGACCTGCCGGCAATACAGGCGTTTACCGCCCAAGGCCTTGAGACAAGCAACGCCAAGGACGGCGGCAGCTATCAGAGCTACGGCGGCATTGCGCTAGAGACGCAGTTCACTCCCGACGCCATCCATCATCCCGAGTTCCAGCAGCCGGTATTCTTGCCCGAGAGCCCCTTCCACAGCTGCACCACGTACGCGTTCCACACGGCGTAGCCAAGAGGGGCAACCAAGCAATGGGGATACTCCCCTTTGCTTGGCAGCGGCCCCAATTGTTGTCTTGCATGCATGGCATACTGTGCGCGTACAGACGTTCGTCGCAGGGAGGCCACTCGTGGACACGCATCGCTCGATCTTGCACGTAGATATGAACTGCTTCTATGCCAGCGTGGAGATGGCGGAGAACCCCCGCCTGCGCGGCAAGCCCGTAATCGTGGGAGGCGACGAGAAGTCACGCCATGGCATCGTGCTTACCGCTTCCTACCCGGCCAAACGCCGCGGGGTAAAGACCGCCATGACCCTTAACGAGGCGCGGCGCATATGCCCCGAGGCAATTATCGTGCCGCCACAATACGGCCTCTACATTGCCTACTCAAAGAAGGCCCGCGCCATCTACAACCAGTACACCGACCTGGTGGAGCCCTTTGGCCTGGACGAGGCTTGGCTCGACATAACCGACTCTGTGCGCCTTGCAGGCAACTCGCCGCTTCTGGTGGCGCAGGAGATATCCGAGCGCATTCCCATGGAGTTGGGCTGCACGGTGTCGGTGGGGCTCTCGTGGAACAAGATCTTTGCAAAGATGGGCTCGGACTACAACAAGCCCGACGGTCTTACCGTGATCACGCCCCAAAACATGACCGAACTGGTGTGGCCCGCCAAGGTGCGCGACCTGCCCTACGTTGGCCCCGCAACGGAGCGCAAGCTCCACCGCAACGGCATCTTTACCATAGGGCAGCTGGCGCTCGCAGACGACTATGCCATGCGCCGCCTGCTGGGAAAGATGGGGGAGGTGATCCAGTCGTTCGCCCGCGGGCTCGACACCGCGCCCGTACGCGAATACGACCCGGAGCTGGGCGACATCGTGCACGAGATAAAAGGCATTGGCAATGGCATTACGACCCCCTTTGACGTGGAGGACGAGCGCACCGCGTGCCAGGTAATCTGGCTCATGGGCGAATCGGTGGCGCAACGGCTGCGCGCGCACGGCCTTGCCGCCCGCACCATAAGCGCCTACGCCCGAGACGCCCAGACCCTCTCGGGCCGCAGCACGCAGGCCACGCTCCCACAGCCCACGCAGCTCACGAGGGAAATCTGCAAGGTTGCGGCCGCGCTCGTATGCGACGACTGGGACTTTGCCCACGGCGAGAAGGCGCGCGCCCTAGGCGTCCACGCCTCCAACCTCTCCCCCGCCCGCACGTGGGTCCAGCTCGACGTCTTTGGCAACGAGACGCAGCGGCAACGCGAGCTCGACCTCGACAAGACCATCGACTCGCTGCGTCTGAGATTTGGCAACCACGCCGTGCGGCGCTTGTCTGAACTCTGCGACCCCAAGCTCGCGATCATTGACGCCGAGCGAGACAACATCGTCCACCCCGTGAGCTACTTTGCATAGGGTGCCCAAGCAAAGGGGAGTATCCCCATTGCTTGGTCCACGCAGGCTTAGGACGGAGGTGTTGCGCATGAAGGGCATTGTTGGTCGCAAAAAGAAGTACGTGGACGTGATCGCGCTCGCGAGTGCAAAGGGAGAGGTGACGCCTCTTGCCGTTGTGTGGGAGGACGGAAGGCGGTTTAACGTGAACGAGGTTCTTGACGCACGACGGGCCCCCAGCCGCAAGACCGGCGACACGGGCATGCGCTACACCATACGCGTTGGTGAGCACATCACCTACCTGTGGCACGACGAGCAGCAGGGACTGTGGTTCGTAGAGGCCAAGGTCATCCCCATGCTTGAGTAGCGGTGAGCAGGCGGAGGGGAGTATCCCCTCTGCCTGGCTCTAGACGAAGTCCGCCAACGCCTCGGCAAGATTGGCCACCACGCACGTGGCGGCATCGCGCACCTCTTGCGGCGATTCGTGGAACGTGTACGACACGTCGGCCGCCCTCAGCAAGGGCAGGTCGTTGTACGAGTCCCCCGCGCCGGCAACGGTCGCAACGCCAAACGCCTCGCGTACCACGCGCACGCCCGAACCCTTGGAGCAGCCCTTGGCAACCACGTCCACGCTTCCCAGATTCTGGAATCCGTCAACGAGGTCGCCAAACACTCTGTTTAGATCTTCGCACGTACGACGTGCCAGCTGCTCGTTCTCGTGACATTCCAACGAGACGCCCAGCACCCTATCCTCAATCTCGCCAAGCGAGGCAACGATTGGCATGCCCTGCACGAGCGTACGCCCCACGTTAATCAGCCCATCGTCGGTCGCGGCCAAGAAAAACATGTCGTCGGCCACATAGCGCTCGTAGATTTGCTGGGCAACGTCTATGTTGATGACGCGCTCAAAGATTGGCTTGCAATTGCGATCCAGCACCTGAGCACCCGTTGTCACAATGTAGAAGTCAAGGTCCAAGATGCCTTTGACCGATTGCGTCACGCCAAGAAGGGGGCGACCGGTGCAAACGCCAAAGAGCCCACCCGCTTCCTGGTAGCGTTTTATGGCGTCCAGAACGGCGGGGTCAAAGTATTCCTCGCGCGTTATCCAGTTGCTCTGACACAGCGTTCCGTCAAAGTCGCTTGCAAATGCGGTTCCTCTTGCACGCATGCATCCTCCCCATCGCTTGCTCTTATCCAATCTGCTCCAGCTCACAGAGCCACAAGGCGCTCGAGGCGTCACTGGGCATGCACAGCCCGCCGCGCGGCGAGAGCCCCACGGTTCCCACGGCGGGACCGTCTGGCGCGCACGAACGCTTAAACTGCTGCGAGAAGAACCTGCGATGGAACACCTTAAGCCAGTGGAGGATGGTCGCGCCGTCGTAGGTTCCCGCAAACGCAATGCATGCCAAGCGGTAGATCTTGCGAGGACCAAACCCGTAGCGCAACAGCTGATATACAAAGAAGTCATGGAGTTCGTAGGGACCAACCAGGTCCTCGGTCTGCTGGGCAATGGTGCCGTCCTCGTTTGCGGGCAGCAGCTCGGGCGAGACCGGCGTGTCCAATACGTCCAGCAGCACCTCGGCCTCGCGCTCGTTGCCGCAGGTCTGAGCCACGTGGCGCACAATATAGCGAATGAGCGTCTTTGGGACGGCAGCGTTTACGGCGTACATGCTCATGTGATCGCCGTTGTAGGTTGCCCAACCCAGCGCCAGCTCCGACAGGTCGCCGGTACCCACTACGATGCCGCCGTTGTCGTTTGCCACGTCCATAAGGATCTGCGTACGCTCGCGTGCCTGCGCGTTCTCGTACGCCGCGTTGTGCACGTTCTCGTCGTGGTCTATGTCTGCAAAGTGTTGGCGCACAGAGGCGCCAATGGGTATCTCGCGTGGGGTCGCTCCTAGCGCCAATGTGAGCTGCCAAGCGTTGTTGTGCGTGCGGTCAGTGGTGCCAAAGCCCGGCATGGTTATGGCGGTAATGCCCGTACGCGGCAGACCGAGCACATCAAACGCGCGAGCCGTCACCAGCAATGCCAACGTGGAGTCCAGCCCGCCCGAGATGCCCACAACAGCCTGTTTGGAGCCAATCGCGCGCATGCGCTCCGCGAGGGCGTGCGCCTGGATGTCCAGAATCTCCTCGCAACGACCCTCGCGCTCGGACTCATCGCACGGGGTAAAGGGAAATGCGTCAACCGGTCGCACAAGGTCGGTTTGCGTCACGTTTAGCGAGAAGGGCGTGGGCGTGAAGGCGCTTGCCCAGTCCGTGTCTTGGTTGAAGGCAGCAGAGCGACGGCGCTCTTGCACGAGCATGCTCACGTCCACGTCGCTTATGGCGCATCCCGCACCAAACTGCTGCGACTCTGCAAGCAGGTTGCCATTCTCGGCAATAAGACACTGTCCACCATACACCGCGTCGGTGGTGGACTCGCCCTCACCGGCGCAGGCATACACGTAGCCGCACGCAAGGCGCGCGCTCTGCAGCACCACGTTGCTTCGCACAAACGACGCGCTCCCCACCAGCGCGGGCGTTGCCGAGAGGTTAACCACAAGGGTCGCCCCTCCGCGCACCAGCTCGGCAACGCCGGAGCGCAGGGACCATAGGTCCTCCCCTATCTCCACCGCAACTACGAGTCCGGGTGCCTGTTCGCAACAGAATACCTGGCCGGCACCAAAGGCTACCTCTTCGCCCCATCCCATATCTGCAAAATCGGTGTCGAGTGAAGCCGGACAGAAGTGTCGTCGCTGCGCCGTTCCAAGGCTTCGCTTGGGTACTGCGCCCAACACCTGGCCGCGAGCCATGGCGACGGCGCAATCGTAGAGCTTGCCTTCGCGAGACAGCGGCGCGCCAAGAATAACAAGGGCGTCGAGCTCGGCAGTTTGCTGGGCAACGTCCTGGACTGCCTGTCGCACCGCAGCAAGCAGCGCCTCTTGCCAAAATAGGTCGCCACACGTTGCCCCCGTTATGCACAGCTCGGGCAATACGATTACCTTTGCGCCTTTCTTGGCAGCTGTGCGAATCGCCTCTACGCAGGCATCCACGTTGTGCCACACGTCCGCCACGCGCACGCGCGGTGATACGGCCGCAACCTTTATGAACCCGTCTTGCATTTTGCCTCCTCGTGTTTCCGGCATCCGTTTGCAGGATGTCGGCCCTTGAGTGTCAATCACGCCAACCAGTACCTATAATATGCGCATAACAACGCGCGACCGCGCATCGTTTCCTTTGCGAAACGTGCGATTTGCAATCGGATGTCAAAAACCCTGGGCATCCCTCGACTTGCCCGCCCATCCCCCCCAACTTGCGAACCGTTCCCCCAACCCGGGAGCACGGCACGATTAGTTGCGCCATCTGGCAA
>JAUMWL010000272.1 GCA_030529665.1 Coriobacteriales bacterium | reverse complement strand
CAGCGACCAGGGCTCGACCTACACCGCGCGGGTATACATGGAGTGCCTGGCCAGGCACAACGTCCGCCAGAGCATGGACGGCGTCAGGCGCTGGGCCGACAACGTCCTGATAGAGCGCTGGTTCCGCGACCTGAAGCACAACTGCATATACCAGACCGAGTACGGGAACATGCGCGAGCTGAGGAAGGTGATCTCGGGCTACGTGGAGAGGTACAACTTCAGGAGGCTGCACTCGTCACTCGACTGGTGCACCCCTGCGGAATGGTACTTCAGCGGGATAAACGAGGAAAACGCTCCGATTGACAAGATGATGAAGTGGGCGGCATGACGGAAATCTGCTGACCGAGAGGCATTTGGCAAGGTTATATGGTCTCTCTATGGATACCAATTATTCTGTCCAAAGAAACCTGCCACTTTAGTGGGTCGTTCGTACGGAAGCGTGCTGTGTTCGCGAGCTGTGTGGCTTGGCAATCCACACAGCTCCAAAAGACAGCACGCTACGTCGCGGTTTACCCACACAGCTCGCAATCACAGCACATCTTGGCCAGGCAGAGCCACACAGCGCGCAATCTCAGCACACCCCCGGGGTTCTCACCCACACTGCTCGCGATTACAGCACACCCACCGCCGCACCCCCCACCAGCGCCAGATAGATGTAGCGAGCAAATGCGCCATCGTCAGCTATGCCGCCTGGGCGAGCTCCACCTCGTCGTACTCCTCCACGATGCGATCGTACTCCGCCACGGAGTCCGCAATGCGCGCACGCAAATCATCGTAGCTGTACAGCCCATCCTCGTTCTTCTGCATCCCCTCAAACGAGAAGTCAACGCTCATGGGCGATTCGGTGCCCGAGAGCATGGTGCCCTCGCGCAGCTGGCTCACGCTTTGGTACAGCAGGCGCACGCGACCGTACTCGTTGCCGTCTGCATCGGCCCACCGCTCAAACACCAGCTTGCCGCCAATGGGCGTGTCCGCCTCAATGGCCCCCGGAAGCTCGTACTCCTCGACACCAAGCGCCGCAAGAACGCTCGCTACATTGGAGTCGTGACCGCACAAAAACGTGAACTTGCGGCCCTGCGCGTCCATCTCGTTGCCAATCTCCTGCAGCAGGGGATGCGCAATGTTATGGGCAACGAGCGGTGCGGTATACAGAATGTCTATGTAGGCATCCTTGGACTTGGCTACGAGCCCCCACTGCTCGTCGGTGAGCTCGTGGCCAAAGGCCGCTGCGGTAGCGTCGGGGGATTCGTAGTACTGCAGCACGAGGGCGTCGGCAAGTTGGCAGGCCGTCTTGAGCGAGCCCTCAACAGCGGGCTCCTGCCCCAACTCAAGCGTAATCTTTGTATCGGTGGTGTCGAGGTCCTTAATGGTTCCCAACTTGTACGCGTCGGACTCCTTGTAGTCAACCACGTCCTGCACGAGGGCGTAGGAGTCCGCCAGGTCCGCGGCCACGCTCGCCACGCTGGTGCCGTCACCCTTTTGGGCAATCTCGGCCATGGCGGCCTCTGCGTAGGCGTCGGACATAAAGGTGAACGACGGCGAGAACACGGGGTCCATGGCGTCATAGTCGGCGTGCGTCTCTATGTCAACGTTTGCCACGGGAAGCATGCCGCTCGAGAAGTACTGGGCCGTCGCAATGGTGCGCTGCTTGCCGTTGGCATAGAAGCGCACCGCGCCTTCCTCGGGCTGGTAGTTCTGAGGGATAAGACCCTCGGACTCGAGCCACTTGCGCATGTACTGACCCATCATGGTCTCCAGCGCTCCTCCGCGCATGGTGAGCTCACTCGCGTTGGCCGTCCAATCAATCCACGTGTGAGGGGTAGCTTGGTCCAGCGCCGAGCCGGTGGTCGAAAGCGGAGCCCGAATGTTGTGACGGCTCAGCACCACAACCTGCTGCAGCGTGTAGGCATCGCCCGGCTTATAGAACTCCTGGGTGGCTTGCTCTTCCTTGACGTCGGCTTGCTGCTCGGTAGCCTCGGCGGATTCGGTCGTCTGGTCTTGGGTGGTCGTCTGGACTTGCGTTGCATCTTTCGACTGGTTACAACCCCACAGGGGTAGCGCCATGCTCAGCGCCAGTACCAGCGCAAATGCTAGGCAGCTGCGTTTGCTCATAGGCCCTCTTTTCGCTCGTGTGCATATAAAAAGCCATTCCATTATACGTAACAGGCGAATGCTCGTATCATCCAGCTGGCTCATTACCTCCAATTCGCTAGCGCTGCCAAGTGGCCGCGCCAAGAACGTTGACGGTATTCAAGCGCCGTGCAAACGCCCAAGCCGTACAATGATGTTGTGGAATACTG
>JAUMWL010000126.1 GCA_030529665.1 Coriobacteriales bacterium | reverse complement strand
GCGCTCGGTTTGGCTGCCGACCACAAACCTCTGCGGGGAAGTGATCCAGTTCGGGTGCCAAAGAACATCGCCTTTTGTGACGTGCTTACACAACAGGGCTTTGCCCAAAGAAAGGCGGCCCGCGAGACGGACCTTGACAGCGAGATAAGCGCCACTCGCGAAAGCATTAAGTCATTAACACAGGCGGCCACAAAAGGCGGGTGGGACTTTAAGACTCAAACCTTTGATGCAAATCAATGGAGTGCCACAGACATTGACCACGCCAAGGACAGAACTGCTTTTGCACTGGCGACGCTCTGTTACGTGGAAGGACGTTTGGCGGGCGGTTCTTCCAGGCCGGGACTAAGAGGAAAGAAACTGGAGGAGGCGCAGCGACACGGCAAGAACGCCATTTCGCTTGTTAAGGGTACGCATACTGCCACCGAGGCAATTACGCTCCACTTCTTTGCGCTGACCCTTGTGTGCCTGTTGGAGTCGATGATGCTCGATTCTTCCCCGGAAAGAGAAAAGACCATTGTTCGGGTTGCCAAGAAGGTCATTAAGCACGAAGACAACGCAGCCGAGATCCTCCAAGACGGTGACTACGGCTTACGTGGAAAAAGAACCTTGGCAGATTGTTGGGCTGGCAGCTCAAAGGCGTACGAAACGCTTGCAAAGTGCAGCGACGGCGCTTCCCGCGAGAGATACTTAAAGCATGCGGTAGTCTCGCTCAAGAATTCCGTAGAGCTTACAGGTGCTTGCTATGGTCCGCAGCATCCAGATACTCTGCAGCGCAAGGTGCGGTTGGAAAAACTCCAAGCTGATTTAGGATAACTGGACAATGCGGGCGACCCTTTTGTCGCATTTGCTGGTCGCCACTCGCGTCTCTTCCACTCGCGTCCCTTCCAAAATGCCCTGCCAAAACCTTTCTACCGAAAGCTCTCGCGTCTGAGGAGTGCAAGCAGGTTCTCTTGCTTCCTCAAACGGGCAACGCTCAGCGGATGCCGATAGATGCCCAGGTCGCGGGCAATCTGTCGCGCGGGATACTCAAAAGACCTGGCCCCGCCCATCTGCGAGGCGTTTATCGACGTGACCAGGTAGCCTAGCGCCTTCATGTCGTTGCGTCGGATGCGCGTGTGCTGTGCGTCGGCATCCTCGTCGTGGTGGTCGCTGCTGTCGTATTCCGCGGTTATGCGAATTGTTTTGCCATCTACCTCAATCTCCCACAAAAAGTCGGGTGTGTAATACCTGCCGCCCACGTAGCGTGCAAGACGCTTTCCCGCAGCAATGGGCTTGTTTACCTTGGGCAAGGGAAGCTGCCACCCACCCATGCGGCTGGGAAGGCACAGCATGAGCAGGGCAATCGTCTCCATGGGCGAGTTGCAATGGTCACAGACCCACCTCAGCGCCATGCGGGCCCGCTTTGCTCCGCGCACATCACCCATGCTCGCGACAAATGCCTCCAGCTTGGCGCGTGTGGTAATGGGGCGAAGACCATCGCGCTCCCCAAATCCCGTATGCGATCGAAGAAAGTAACCGCCACACAACTCGTTTCCCAGCTGCGCCAACTCCACCACAGATAGCTGCGATGCCATCTGCACAAATACGAACTCCGGTGAGCTCACATACAGATGAGGGGCAATTCGGCGAAATGCGTTGGAGGGCAGGTCGGCAGACCACACGTTGGGCTTGAGCGACTTTGCGTAGCGTCGGTGGTCCCTGTTGCAAACGAGGGCGTGCAGGGGCGATTGGTCGCTCATAATGAGTCCGTAGTGCGTTGGTTCAAGCGACTTTGCGTCCTTAACGCTCGCAATGGCATCCGCAATCGAGCGCACCCGCGCCGGCGAGCTCGCCGCGATGCCTGCCTCGCCCCGCCAGTAGCGAAGGGCCGTAAGATGGCTCACATACAGATTCATGGTTCGCTCCCTTCCGTTGATTGGGAAGAAAGACCATACACGGGGCGCTTTCCGCCAACTTTACAGCCAGCTTGCACAAATCTTGCAGGTATTTGGCAGCTCGTGCGCAGCAATGCGTTGTACGTGGGAAAACACCGTGCCCTAGAGACAGGACAAAATGCACGGCCTCGATTGACGTTTTTCGATACATGGTTTCTCCACAATTGGTGTTTTGCGGTAGTGCCGTTCAGGTTGTTGCGGGTCTATCGATGCGTGCTTGTTTCGGAGCACAGCCGTTTGTTACCTCGCTGTGTTGATTACCGCCTTGGTGCTAGAACTCAATCAGCGCAAAAGCCCTGCCTGCCAAAAATTACCCCGCGCCGATGCGCTACTCAGTGTTGTGCAGTGTGAAATCGTGGTCGCTCACAAGAGTAGTCATAGAAAGAGTGGCCATAGAGAAACCCTATTGGCAACGCGTGGAGCCGGACTCGTTTTTCGCCTCTCTCGCACCGCTCCCCGCGAACCCCGTCGCCTTGCATCCCAAGAGGCCCCCTCATCGCGCGAACTCAACAAATGTTTGGTTTTTCGGTATCCGTATTTACGGGGTCGCATTTTCGAGCCTCCTACCTGCGGGTTTGCAGGGCACCATACCGCCCGTGTGAGAAAACCTGCCTCGGATTTCAAACATTTGCGCAGTTCGCGCGATGAGCGGGGGGTCAAAAATGCAAGGCCGGACCGCGGCTGAATGGCGGCTGCTCGTTTGCGCCAGCAGCCATCCGTTTTCGCCATCCCTAGACCTTGCGTGCGCGTGTGGACGTGCTGCTCGTCCGCGATTGTAGGAGTGCAGCCTCCATAATGACCGACCCTGCCCATAGCGTAAGCGAGTCGGCGGGTATACTGTATTGGAGTATCGGTCCAACCTTGTGGAGGTGCACATATGCCACTGCCCAAACCCGTATATACAGCCGATGACTACTGGAACCTGCCCGACGGCGTGCGCGCCGAGCTCATAGATGGAGAGCTGTGGGACCTTGCGTCACCCTCTCGCGTGCATCAGAGAATCGTGCACGAGCTCGACAGGCGGCTCGGAAACTTTATCGACGAGCACGGAGGCTCGTGTGAGGTATATCCTGCGCCATTTGCGGTAAACCTCTTTGCCGACGACACGACCTTTGTGGAGCCGGACGTCTGCGTGGTGTGCGACCACAGCAAGCTCTCCGACCGTGGCTGCGAAGGCGCGCCGGACCTAGTGGTGGAGGTCGTCTCGCCCTCCAGCTCTGGCATGGACTATGTCTCCAAGCTCCATCTGTACCACGACGCCGGTGTGCGCGAGTATTGGATCTGCGACCCCATTCGCGAGCGCGTTCTCGTGTACGACTTTGCATCCGAGCGTCTGCTGTCGGAGTACGGCTTCGAAGATACCGTGCGGTCATCCGTTTTCGAGGGCTTTACGATGGACTTTGCGCAGGTCGTGGCGGGAATGTAGCGCTCGCACGAACGCGCGTGAGCCAAATGCCGAATGGGGGCGAAGAAGACCGTGGGTGGCTACCACATATACGGCGAGAACATGTGGCACCTTGCCGTGCTCGTCACGATCGTGGAGGCGCTGATCGGTGCGCTGTGGCGCGCGACCGACTCGCGGCCAAGGTTGCGCACGGCGTTTAGGGTGGCCTGTGCGCTAGCGGCCGTTGTGGCGCTGTACGGAATTGTCCGCTACACGGTGCTTGGTCGCACGCCATCGGGCGAGCACCACTTTGCGCTTGCCGTGTACAGTCCCGGCGAGAGCGTGCGCGAAATGTTTATGAACGCGCTGTTGTACGTGCCGTTGGGGCTCGCGATCGCGCCGTTGGCCGGGGCATGGGTCGTGCTTGTGGGCCTTGCGCTCTCGGTTGGCATCGAGGCGTGGCAGTACGTGGCTGGCACCGGCCTTGCCCAAGCCACAGATGTCGTCTGCAACGTCCTCGGCTGTGCGGTCGGGCTCCTCCCGTACGCCGACTGGCCGGCAATCGCCATCCGCCTCCGCCGCTAGCAACGTGTGCAGGGCCTTCCTTGTTGGAGCTGCGCTTCGCTCGTGCTTCGCGAAGATGCCGAAGGCACTCGAACGTGACCTCTCCGCCGTGGGAAAGCATCGACGCCAAGACGACGCCAACGGCCAGCGTGCCCGCAAGAGGTCGCTTTCCGATTGGCTCCTCAATTCCACCACCATACGTTGGTCTTATCCTGCAGATAAACCCCCGAGTTCGTCTCTGCCATGTGGGGTTTTGTGCTCCCCATGGAGGCCACTGCCGCCTCGCATCCCAAAAGGCCCCCTCATCGCGCGAACTCGGCAAGTGTTTGGTTTTTCGGTATCCGAATTTACGGGGCCCTATTCGCACCCCCTTCTACCTGCTCAAACGAGGGGCACCATACAGCCCGTGTGAGAAAACCTGCCTCGGATTTCAAACATTTACCGAGTTCGCGCTACGAGCGGGGGTCAAAAAATGCAAGCCCTCAGGCCGATGGTGTAATCTATGGGTGGAGGCGACGGCGTGAGGCCAAGACGTTCGTTTTTGTCGCTTGGCAATCACGAGCCGGCTCCTTGTATACACGACTTGCCCAAGGCGGGGAAGCCGGGGCAAGGAATCGCGCGTGTAGACCGGCCGCGGACATCCCGGGACATGCCTGTGCGTGTTCTTGTCTGCAGAACGCCGCAAACAACCCGCGCAGGGTCGCCAGCTACCAGCCAAATGGACCAGCACATTGGAGGAGTCATGGAAGTCGTAATGCTAGGCACCGGAGGGATCTTCTCTGCTCGGGCGAGCTCGTCGTTTCTTGTTGACCGACACGTTTTGGTGGACTGCCCAAACGGCTGCATTAAGGGCATGAGGCGACTTGGCCTGGATCCCAAGGCCGTGGATGCGTGCCTCCTCACCCATTTTCATGGAGACCACTACTTCGACATGCCGTTCTTGCTGCTGGAGGTCGCACTTTTTCGGGAGAGGGGCCGCGAGTTCGTGGTTGCCGGTCCCAGGGGCGTTTACCAGCGGGTACGCGATCTCTTTTTATGCTGGCGTATCCGGAGGAGTGGGAGACGATTGAGCGCAATGGCCACCTTCGGTGGGTGGAGGTCACGGACGGCCAGCCGTTTTGCCTGACCAAGCACGACGTCGTTCCGCATCGGGTGACTCATGCGGAGTGCGACGCCTACGGCTACGTGGTTAGCTCGGGCCCGGGAGCCTCGGTGGGCTTCTCGGGCGACGCGTCGTGGTGCCCAGGCGTGAGCAGGGTCATCGCCGATTCGCGGCTGGCGTTTGTGGACTGCAGCTTTGCCGTCGGCACCCCGAGCCACATGGGATGCACGGACTACCAGCAGCTTTGCGCGGACAACGCAGGCAGGTGCAAAATAGTGCCAACGCACATGGGCGACGACTCCGAGGCGGCGCTAAGGAAGAGCGACGCACCGGTCCCCAGCGACGGAGCCGTGTTCCACGTATAAGGGCGGGTCCGATTGCACGAATCGTTGTGTAGCGATGGGGTACAGTACCATCGATTTACGAATGCGGAGTGTGGGAAGAATCCGTCGTACGCCCACCTAACTTCATTCGCGAGGCCAAACACGACCTTGTTCCGTAAGTTGGCAGCACATGCGTGCACATGGCAGACGGAGCGGATTGCGATGTAGCGGGTTCGCAAGCTTGCCGCAGAGTCTGCCAAGGACTGCGAACGTGGCGAATGCGTCCATTTGCGCTGATTCGTTATGCAAGTCGGAACACATCCTCGTTGCCCAACATGATTGGGCTGTATAGCACGATGACTGCGTCGGGTCGCTCCACCTCTATGTAGCGCCGCAAGCTGCCGTTGAAGGAGCGCAGGTCGAGCGAGTCCACACGCGCACAGGCCATGGACATAAAGGGCACCACCACGTTGCCGAACGAGTCGTGGACCACGAGCACGTGGCCGTCCAGCCCCGGCGCCTCGTTCTCGATGACCTCCAGCGGCTGGTTGCCATAGATGTACGCCGCGTATGGGTCCTTTCCGTAGTAGTCCCTCTCGGAGACGCAACCCATGTCGTACATCACGCCGAAGTCGCCTCGCTCGTCGATGCTTCGCGATCTTACCTTGTAGCGCAGGCTCGTCTCGTAGGTGGGGTAGAGAAGGGAGATGTCCTCCGGGTCCGCCTTGGCCAGCGTGACCTTCTTTCCCTGCGAGCCGAGGAACCACCCCCTGTACACCTCCTCGCGGAAAAGGCTGGGATCGACGCGCGAGGCGTCCACAGACACCCCGCAATCCTCCAGCAGCGAGACGACCTTGCCGGCTGCCCACAGCCCCGTCCGTGGCAGCCAGTGGTGGTCGGTGCGGAAGAAGAGGCCATGGTGGTCAAGGCCCTCGCTGTGCAGCGCTTCGCGCAGGTCGAGGGTCCGCACGCCAGCCTCGCCCAGACGGCCGAGGAAGTCGTCGGCGTTCTGGTTGGAGAAGTCGGTGACGCCGCACACGCCCGGGTCTTCATACTTGCATACCTTGCATGGCGCGCAAGCATACGCAAACGGTATGCCCATCTCCTTGCAGTGGCTCGCGAACTCTATCGTTGCATCCGCCTGCTCCGACACGTCGATCCCGGGAGAGACGGTCGTGAGGTAGCCGTCGGACAAGTTGGTTACGCCGTTGTACTCGGAGTAGCTCACATAGTCCCACCGCACCGCCGCCTCGTAGGCGTTCGCGAGTTCCACGAGGTCGTTGCGGAACGGCAGGGTGTCCGTGGTGTATTTCTCAATACGCGCCTCGATGGAGTCGACGGCAGAGAGGTATGTCGTGAGGATGCCGTGGCTTTCGATGGAGCCAGTACTTGCGGATTCGGTTTGGGACTCTTTGTCAAAGGGGTACAGCGAGGCCCAGTCGGTCATGTCAGTCGGAGCCTCGTTGAGCGCCTTTACGTCAAACAGCACGACGCCCGTGAACGCGTTGCTCATGCCGAACCCCTCCACGAGCACCTGCCTCGTGAGGAAGCGCAGCAGCACGAAGCACATGAAGAACGACGCGACCAGGACGAGCGCGGCGGCGCACGGGCTCTTTGGCATACGCATGGCTTCCCCCTCGCTAGAAGTTGAAGTAGATGAACGGGTTGTAGGTGGACCCCACCGCCTGCAGTAGGCAGAGCGCCAGGACAGCCACCAGCCACAGCTGCTCCACCCACGCGTGGCCGCCCTCCCTCAGGCGCGCGAGCAGGTCCCGCACGAGCGGCGTGCAGCCCACGAGGGCGGCTGCGAGCACCACATATGTGCCCCCAAGCGCGGAGAGGAAGTCCTGCCCGCAAATGCCGGCCGCGCCGACGCCGAGCATCGCGGCCACGTAGCGCATGGCCGACGCCACGTCTGGCGAGCGGAAGAGCACCCACGCCAAGAGCACCACCACAAGCGTCCACGCGCGCGTGAGCGCGCTGGGGCGCCTTTCCAACCCGAGGAGCCTCTCCGCGCACAGGGCGGCCCAGTACGCGAGGCCCCACAGCACGAACGTCCAGTTCGCCCCGTGCCAGATTCCCGTGAGGAGCCACACCGCCAGCATGTTGAGCAGCCACCTTGGCTTTGGGACGCGGTTGCCGCCCAGGGGGATGTACACGTAGTCGCGGAACCACCGGCTGAGCGTCATGTGCCACCTGCGCCAGAAGTCGGTGACGGTGGCCGCCATGTAGGGGTAGTCGAAGTTCTCGGGGAAGTGGAAGCCGAACATCTGGCCCAGCCCTATGGCCATGTCTGAGTAGCCGCTAAAGTCGAAGTAGATCTGCAGGGCGTAGGCAACGGCGCCGAGCCAGGCGTAGAGCACCGACGCCTGCCCCATGTAGTCGAAGGCGTTGTCGGCCACCTGCGCCACGTAGTTGGCGAGCAGGAGCTTCTTTCCCAGGCCGTACACGAACCTCTCGCAGCCGCGGGCGAACAGCTCGGCCGACTCCCGGCGGCCGGATATCTCGCCCTCGATCTGCTCGTAGCGAACTATGGGGCCGGCCACCAGCTGGGGGAAGAGCGATATGTAGAGCATGAGGCGAGCGGGCCTCGACTGCGCCGGCGCCTTGCCCCCATACACGTCGAAGACGTACGACATGAGCTGGAACGTGAAGAACGATATGCCCAGCGGCAGGGCTATGTCCACCACCAGCGCGTCGCCACCCGTGAGCGCGGCGACGTTTCGCGACACGAACGACGCATACTTGAACACGCCCAGAAGCGCCACGTCGAGCCCTATGGCCGCCACCATCCACGCCCTTCTGTGGTTCGCGCTCCGCTCCATGGCGAGGACCATGGCCCAGTTGGCGAGTATCGCCGCGACCATCACGAGCACGAACAGCGGCTCACCCCAGGCGTAGACCCCAGACTAAAGGCCAGCAGCACGCCGTTGCGCCAGCGCCTCCCCGCGCACCTGGGCAGGTAGTAGAGCGCCAGCAGCGCGGGGAGGAAGAGGAACAGGAACGTCGTCGACGAGAAGAGCATGCGGGTCCTTCCGTGTGCGCGGGCGCCCGACTGCGTCCGTCGCTGCGTGCCATTATACGAGTACGTGGCCCTCGCCGCGCGATAAACTCGCTTGCATAAGTGAACCGGTGCAGGCAACGTGCTCGGCGTTCCACCCTGTGCGGCATACTTTGTCCGTCCCCCAACAGAATCGATGCCCTCGCTTCGGTCCCACGCGATTCGAGGCGGAGTCGTGCGGGGCCAAGTTTGTCAAGGGTCTCCACTGCGCTTTTCTCCGCAGTCTATTGGCCACGCTGATGATTGTCCTCAACCATTACGTGATCCGGTACTCTACTGTAGAACGACACACTCGCAGAGCCATTTCTGGTCTCGAGATGCAAATTAAATCATCCACATCAGCGTATGCACATTAGTTAATCTGATGCCAG
>JAUMWL010000271.1 GCA_030529665.1 Coriobacteriales bacterium | reverse complement strand
GACAGGAAGGTGCGCGCAGTCATCAGGAACGCCGTCTACCCGTGGCTCAGGGAGGAGTTCGCAACGAATAGCCCAGATAAGCTGAACAGGGCATGCAAGCTGCTCTATGGCCTATGCCTCATGCGCAAGAGTATTGCGAACGACTCCACCATGCTGAGCGACGTCGGGATTGGATTTGGGCCAGCCTCCTCAGCCTTCAAGGTGCGTATTGTCAGGAGCGCCATCGAGGCCATGCGCGCCATAGAGGCCGCCACGCCCGGAGAGTATCTCGAGGGGATCGAGGGGATCGTCGGCAACGAAGACGACCCTGAGCTTGCCGCCTGCGCGAGAAGAATGGTCACGGAGTCCGTGGGCACTGAGGCGCTTGGCCAAGAGTCTGCGGCTGCCTTTCTCAAGGACGAGCTGTATCCTCATGCGTCGGCTCGGAAGGCGACTGACAATGTCGCCGAGATTGAGAAGCTGCTCAGCATCAGCTTTGACGAGTACGACGCGTGGTGTGGCTTCATTCGGGGCGAGGGCTCGGGCACGGTGCATTACCATACCTACCACGGAACCAAAGGAGACGAATATGGCTCGGTCCTCATCATCGGGGAGACCGACTTCAAGCGCAGGGACAGACTGCTCAAGACGTTCTTCGAAAACCATGACACAACCATAGAGGACGACAAGACCAGGGAAAAGGTCGAGGAAGCCCGCAATCTGCTGTACGTCGCAACCACGCGAGCAATTCGAAACCTACGCATACTGTACATCGAGGACACGACACCCTTCCAAGAAGGAATCGAGTGCATATATGGTCCCGCTCACGCGGTTGACGAATTATCGGCGTAGCAGGCGGGCCCATCGAATAGGTACCGCACTTTAAGCCAGATATACGTTGTGTATGACCTAGGATGCATACACAACATCCTGCAATTCAAAAGCGATATCGGCCAGTGCGAGAGAGTGCGTGTCGTGGTGGTAAAACGGTGAGCACCCCGTTAGCCAACCCCACGCGAACACACGCAATAGGCCGTCTCGTCGTCCGGACATGCGGCACGATTACATCCATGCCAATACTTTACCAAAAGTGGTAAAGTATTGGCATGAGCTACTACGATGACATATACGAGCACGCGGTGGACAACCACTACCTCGTCACCACCGCGGACGCCGAAGACCTCGGCATCCCGGTGGTCGAGCTGGGCAAGCTCTCGAGCCGGGGCAGGCTCGAGCGCCTCGGCAACGGGGTGTACCGCCTCGCGCGCCACGTGCCGAGCGAGGCGGACCCCTACGCGGTGGCCGTCGCGCGCGTGGGCAGGGACGCCTACCTGTGGGGCGAGTCCGTCGTCGAGCTGCTCGGGCTCGCGCCCACCACGCCGGGCAGGGTGTGGGTAGCCACGCCGCACAGGGTGCGCAAGGCCCTGCCCGAAGGGGTCGTGGTCGTGAGGGCGGGCGGGCAGGGCCCGCTCGACAGCTACGACGGCGTCCCCGGGCAGCGGGTGGCCGACGCCATACGGGCGTGCGCTGGGAGGATCATGCCCGAGCGGCTCCGCGACGCCATGGTGAAAGGGCGGAAACTCGGATATGTCACCGCGAGGGAGGAGCGCAGACTCATGGAGGAGATGGGATGGCAGTGAAGAGGCCCAACAGCAAGAGGAGCCTAGACATGGCGATTCGGCGCCTCGGATCCTCCAACGAGGACTACGTGGCAAACGCCTCCCTATGGGCACGTCGATTCTCGTCCTCGCCACGCAGACGCCTTCCTTGATTGCGTAGCACTCGATGTAGTGCATGCCGTAGAAAGAGGTGGTCTCCGTTATCTCGAGGCCTCTCTTCACAATCTGGCCTCTGAGGCAGTCTCGTCTTTCGGCCTCTGGACCGACGTTCTTGACCTTCCAGTAGACCTCATAAGGGCCAGGGACGGTCGTCGCTTCCGTGTCCACCTTGCAGTCGACCCGGAAGTTGTGGGGGAGGAACCGTCTGAGCAACGAGAGGTAGTTCCTGATTGGCTTGGCGCGAAACCCGTTGCCGCTTACGATGCAGTCGAATTTGATCCTATAACGTATGTCACATTCGAACTTGTCTTCGATGAACTGCTCGGTGTCACCGAAGTCTCGGATGCGGCTGTCCGCCCCAAGCGGAAGGCGGCTGCTGGCCCCCTTCCCGTCTTTGTTCCAGAAGTCGTGGTTGAAGAATCCGTACCAAGCCTGTAGGGCATCATCTTCGGTGCAGTCGTCCTCAAAGAGAACTTCCAGGTCCTCTAGCTTGCTGCGCAGTCTGTTCCCCCAGTTCACGACCCTCTTGCGGTCGCTCTTACGCGGCGTCAGGGGGC
>JAUMWL010000270.1 GCA_030529665.1 Coriobacteriales bacterium | reverse complement strand
CCCGTGTTCCCGACAAAACCTCCGCTTGAGCACACAGCGCAAGTCCGCACGCACCTGTCGTGGAGGCCTAAGCGGCAGCATCTGTGCCGCGTACGCCCCAAGGCGCTATACTAAACAGCGAAGACGTACGCCGAGGCAAGGCCACGCCAACCAAGCGTCGCACGAGAAGGACGAAGCGATGGAAAGACACGGATCGGATGAATGCGCGCAGGCCCAAGGGGCCTCCGAGCAAGAGAACGCAATTTACCAGAGCATCATTGACGCCTTGTCCGGGGATTACTTCGACCTGTATTACGTTGACGTGAAGACAGACGAGTACCTGGAATTTGGGTCTCGCACCAGAGCGGATCGCAGAGCGACGGCGCGGCGCGGAACTGGTTTCTTTACCGAGTGCAAAAAGAATGCTTCCGGCTATGTGTACGATGAAGATCTGGAACGAGTCGCGACGGCGCTGGAAAAAGAAAGGTTGCTCAGCAAAGTCAAAAAACACGGCACATACATCTACCACTACCGCCTGTTGATTGATGGGGCTCCCACCTACGTGAGCATGAAGGCAACGCAAGTCGCGGGGACAACCGGCACATCATTATTGGCGTTAGCAACATAGACGCCCAAGTGCGGGACCACATGGCCGCTGAGCGCGCAGCCGAGGAGCGCAAATCATACCTGCGTCTCTCCGCGCTTATCGGAAACCTTATCGTACTCTATTTTGTTGACCCAGAAAACGGACACTACACGGAGTTCCGTTCCTCCAAAGGCTATGGGGAGCTCGGTATTGCCAAGCAGGGAACCGACTTTTCCAAACTACGTACGAAAATAGCCTAAAGGTCATTCATCCCAAAGACCAAGCGCTGTTTAACGCGCAGATGACCAAAGAGAACGTTCTCTCTGTCATTCAAGCTGATGGCACGTTTACCATCGACTACCGCCTTGCGGTCGAAGGCCTCCCCACATTTGTGCGGCTCAAGGTTGCGCAGATTGAGGAAGGCGGAAAGCCGCTGTTGATCATAGGCCTGCTGGACGAGGACGCAAAGGTCCGCCAAGAGCAGGAGTACGCAAACAACCTCTCGGCTGCCAGAAGCATGGCGACCGTCGACTCCCTTACGGGCGTAAAGAACAAGCGCGCCTACGCGCAGTGGGAGGAGAGAATCAACGCAAAGATCAAGGCGGGGGAGCAGCCGCCGTTTGCCGTTGTCGTCTGCGACATCAACGACCTCAAGACGGTCAACGACCTGTACGGGCACAAAGAGGGGGACGCCTGCATAAAGAACGCTTGCGCAAGGATCTGCACCACCTTTAGCCATAGTCCCGTGTTCAGGATTGGTGGCGACGAGTTCGCCGTTATCATGTCGGGAGGAGACTACGACCGGCGGGCCGTCTTGATGGAGCAGGTCAGCGCCCTCCCACAGGACCGCTCAAAGGTCCGAATGGGCGAGGTCATAGCCGCGGGCATGGTGGAATACCAAAAAGGCCGTCATCCCTCCCTTTTGAGCGTCTTTGAGGAGGCCGACAAGGCCATGTACGAGAAGAAGCAGCTCCTAAAGGCGGAGTGCCTGACGCAAGACCAGGAGCCGGGCGACGACCAAGCTCCACAAGACGCGCCGGTAATCGATGTGCGCAAAAGCATACTGATCGTGGACGACGTGGAGATGAACCGCGAGATTCTGGCCGGCCTGTTGGAGGAAGACTACAACATTGTCCACGCGTGCGACGGCGTCGAAGCCCTGGAAGCCCTGCGCAGTCAAAAGGACGAGATTGCCCTGGTGCTTCTTGGCCTGTACATGCCAAACATGACCGGCCGCGAGGTAATGGCCGAGATGCAGGTTGACGAGGACCTTATGTCAGTACCCGTAATCGTCCTTACCGTGGACGAGAAGGCCGAGCTAGACTGCCTAAAGATTGGCGCGATGGACTTTATTCCCAAGCCGTATCCGGACATCGAGATAGTGAAGGCCCGCATTGCCAAGTGCATCGAGCTGTCCGAGAACCGCGAGCTTATTCGGCACACCGAGTGCGACAAGCTCACCGGCCTGCTAAACAGGGACTATTTCTTTAGGTACGTCAGCCGCTTGGACCACATATACAAGGAAGGCTCTCTGGATGCCGTTGCGTGCGACGTAAATAGGTTCCACTCGGCCAACAAGCAGTATGGGCGACAGTTCTGCGACCATGTTCTTCGTAGCATTGCCGATGGCATAAGAAAGCTTGCGCGCACGACTGGCGGAATTGGCTGCAGACTGGCAGGGGACACTTTCCTGCTGTATTGTCCGCACCAAGACGACCTTGAGCGGCTGCTAGGCCAATTCGTCGCAGACGTGTGCAACA
>JAUMWL010000023.1:24549-26194 GCA_030529665.1 Coriobacteriales bacterium | reverse complement strand
CCGCGACGGCCTGACCGGTTGCGCAATGCTGGGGCATGCGCACGTGCAGGCTCTCAAGGCCAAGGTTGAGGTAGAACGCGTTCTGTGGGCTCTGGATGGAGCCAAAGTCGCGCATGAGCTGCGAGGTAGCCTTGGTGATGAAGGCACCGCCCAGCCCAAACTGCTCTGCGTACACGATGCCGTGATAGCTCTCGTCGGGGGTGGTGAGACCGGGGAACTTGTCGGCGTGAGCCATCCAGTCAAAGTTGCCCGAGTCCACGATGGCTCCGCCCACGGCCGTGCCATGGCCGTCCATGTACTTGGTGGTGGAGTGGGTCACAATGTCGGCACCCCACTCTATGGGACGGCAGTTAACGGGGGTGGGGAAGGTGTTGTCCACGATGAGGGGCACCCCGTGGTCGTGCGCGGCCTTGGCAAAGCGCTCGATGTCAAGAACGGCGAGTGCGGGATTGGCAATGGTCTCGCCCAGAACGCACTTGGTGTTGGGACGGAAGGCCGCCTCAAGCTCCTCGTCGGTGCAGTCCGGAGCCACAAAGGTGGTCTGGATCCCCATCTTTGCCATGGTGTGGGCCAGCAGGTTGAAGGTGCCGCCGTAGATGGCGGAGCTTGCCACCACGTGGCCGCCGCACTCGCAGATGTTGAACACGGCAAAGAAGTTGGCCGCCTGTCCGGAGCTGGTGAGCATGGCTGCGGTGCCGCCCTCGAGCGCGGCGATCTTTGCGGCCACGTAGTCATTGGTGGGGTTTTGCAGGCGCGTGTAGAAGTAGCCCTCGGCCTGCAGGTCAAACAGGGCACCCATGCCCTCGCCCGTGTCGTACTTAAAGGTCGTGCTCTGAACGATGGGAATCTGGCGAGGCTCGCCATTGCCAGGCGTGTATCCCGCCTGGACGCATTGCGTGCCTATGCCCTGCTGCTTGTTTTGCGTCATGATGCCTCCCGATTACGGATGAAATGAGCAACGCTCATGGTACGACTTCGAGTCGCGTTGGCGTGCTCCTTTAGCCAAGTGTTTACAGCGAGACGGTTTGTGTTCCAGTGGGGTTCCAGCCGCGGACGGCGAGGCTACTTGGCCTCGAGCAGCTCGATCTCAAAGGTGAGGGCCTTGCCGGCCATCTCGTGGTTCATGTCAAAGGTAATCGTGGTGTCGGTCTTGCCGGCAACCGTGGCCTGGAGCGGCTGGCCGGTGGGGGTGCCCAGCATCACGCGCTGGCCAACGCTTAGGGTCTCCGCGCCAGGAAGCTGGGCGATGGGCAGGGTCTGTATCATGTCCATGCGACGCGGGCCATAGGCGTCCTCGGGCTCGAGGCGAATGGTTGTGGTGGAACCCACCTCCATGTCACGCACTGCCGCGTCAAAGCCGGGAATCATCTGCCCAGCCATGCATGTAAACGCCAGAGGCTCGCCGCGATCGCGAGAAGAGTCAAACTTGCTGCCGTCGTCGAGCGTGCCCACGTAGTGGACCTTTACCTGCTTGCCCTCGTTGCTCATGAGGTTCCTTTCGTCGAATTGGCAATGGGGGCTAGTATACGCCCAATGTGTGGTTGCCTCAGCTTCTACACAGGTAGCTCGGGACTCCCCTTCGCTTGGGCACGCTCCTCGCGTGCTGTCTTTTCGAGCTGTGTGGCTCCATCGCCCAGGGGTGTGC
>JAUMWL010000023.1:9586-24449 GCA_030529665.1 Coriobacteriales bacterium | reverse complement strand
CGCTCCTCGCGTGCTGTCTTTTCGAGCTGTGTGGCTCCATCGCCCAGGGGTGTGCTGTCTTTTCGAGCAGTGTGGCTCGTTGGCCCTCACAGCTCGCTATCACAGCACGCGGGGCCCGGTATTATCCCCACTGGTCGCAAAGACAGCACGTCATGTCGCCGTTGACCCACACGGCTCGCAATCACAGCACGCCTGAAGAAGGTGGCCGTTTGGGGCCAGGCCCCAAACGGCCAAACCCAACACGCCGTTTCCCGGAAACGGCGTGCCGCCTGCGGCTACACGGTTCCCTCAAAGAGGGTCTTGTCGCCTATGCGCACGCGCTCGACGCCGGGCCGCTTGCTGCGGTTGAAGTTGAAGCTCAGCAGGTAGCCCGTGGAGAGGCCGAAGTGGTCCATGTACCCCATGATCTGCTCCTCGGCCCTCCGGTTGTGGCGCCCGCCGTGCCATATCTTGAGATCGATTACGTAGCACCTGCCCAGGTAGTGGACCACCACGTCCATGCGGGTGCGGTCGCGCGTCTGCTCCTCGATGCTGTACGTCCCCGCGCCGTTGACGATGGGCGAGAGGTAGGTGAGGAAGCGCTCCCTGCCCTCCTCCTCGAGGAAGCGCGTGCCCCCGTCCCTGTGGATCCGGTTGTGGTCGCGGATGAAGTGTGCCATTATCCTCGGCACGTCGAGCCGGCCGTCCTGCGTGACGAAGGCGGGCCTGCTCGCCGCTGCGATCTGCTTCAGGTCCTCGTTCCGGCCGCTCTGCCCTATGAAGTGGTTGTACAGGAGCATCTCGAACACCCGATTCGCGACCGCGATCGCGTTGTGGTCTTTCCTGATGAACCCGTACATGCTCAGCTGCTGCTGTTCCTCGTCGTACGGTAGCCACGGGACGGTCTCGCCGTGCAGGAGCACCCTGCGGAGCTGACCCGCGAGGTGCGGGAAGTTGGTCAGCTTGCCCATGAGGGACTCGAAGAGGGTGTTGCTCTCCGACAGGATCGTCCTCACTGCCTCGTCCACGCCGTACTCGGTCCACGCCTCGGAGGGCGTGGCGAACCTCTTTGGGACGAGCGCCTCGTCAATCAGCTGGCAGATGCGGCTCACGAGGAACGGGTAGCCGGCCGTGTAGTCCCGGATCTGCCGCGCGAGCGTCGCTGCGTCCATGCCCGTCTCGTGGTCCGCCTCGTACTCCTCCAGCATGCCGCAGATCCCCTCCTCGGAGAGGCTCATGTCCACGTCGAAGTCCGCCGCTATGTTCCACGGGCTGTTTACCCTGTGCAGGTCCTCGTCGCGGATCTTGCTCCTGAGGTGCTTCACGTCCGTAACGCCAGCGAGGATGACGGACTGGAAGGCCGGCATTCCCTTGGTTTCTCTCTTTATGTAAGCGTCCCTTAGGCCCGCTAAGAAGTCTATGAATACCTGGTTGTTCGTTGCGGTGTCCACCTCGTCTACCATCAGGACGAGAGGCCTCTCCGATGCCCTGCACCAAGACCTGAGGGCGATGAGCAGGTCGTTCAGTACTTTGTCTTCATGGCCGTCGGTGACGAACGCCAAGAAGGCCTCCCGGATGCCCACCGGCAGCTCGATTTGTCCGTACTCGCTCTCTTCGAGGATGAGTTTCACGAATCCGCTGCAGAAGCTCTCCTCCGTTCGGAAGGACGCGTCCCCTAAGCCCTGGAAGTCGAGGCTCACCACGTCGTAGGAGTCTTGCAGCGCTATTCGTAAGGCGTTTAGCGTCGTCGTCTTGCCGTACTGCCTCGCACGGTTGATGGTGAAGTACTCCCCGGCGTCGACCATCTTCGCGATCTGGGCCACGCGCTCCGAAAGATCTACCATGTAGTGCTTCGACGGGATGCACACCGCCGTCGTGTTGAACCTCTTCACGGAATCAGCCTCCCGCATCTCGTCGCGGCCCCGCCGCGCGCCACGCCGTTCCCCTCCAGTGTACCAGACGGGCGGGGGCGGGGGCGTCGCGGCGGTTCGGGGCTTGCCAATGTGGCCGTTTGGGGCCAGGCCCCAATCGGCCAACAGGCACGCGTGAAAAAAGTGTTGACAATCTGGAACCCGCCATAGTCTCTAAGCACCTTTGGATAGTCACGCTGGTGAATCTGGTCGAGAGCCGAATCGGGGTCCTTATCCCACTTTAGCTCGACAATAATTGCCGGGATACGGTCGTAGCGCCTTGGAATGTACACGATGTCGGCGCGACCATGACCCGAAGGCAGCTCCTCAATCTCGGCAAAGCGGTCAACGGCAGTAAGGTAGGCGAGCTTTACGGCAAATCGCAATGCCTGTTCGTCGTTATACCAATCCGGTCCAAGACGCGAATCGTGCGCCTGGTCGATTCCTTGTGCCACAGACTCCTCGTCACCAGCCAGCGTATCTAGCAAGAGCTTATCCGCAGACGAGACCATGCCCGCAAGAATGGGATGTGTCGTCTCTTTTAGCGCGTCCACGAATTCAAGGCGAACCTCCTCGTTGGGGATTCGCGCCATGCCATATCTCTTGTCGTATGCAAGGTATCCAACTTACAATGGTGAATTCGTCAAAGTCGGACATTGCGGACTGTGTTCCACACTTTACCATGGGGAGAATGCCTGTGAGGTAGGCCATCTCAACGCACTTGGGGGTAAAGTCACCGTTTTTGAACAGGCCGCGCAGGAACTCCATGTACTCGCGTTTAGACGCCGCATCCCTCGCCTCACGAATTGGCGCATCCCACTCGTCAATGATAAAAACAAAACCCGAACCCTTGTGGTCACGCGCGGCAAGAAGGGCAGCAACGAGATCTGCACCCTCGGGTACGGACGGCCACAGGCTTTTGATTTCTGGAACAATCATGTTGCTCACGGCGTTTGGCACCGAGCCTCCCGCCGCGGCGCGCAGAGCATTGGTCATATCGAGCCGAATAACGTCGTGGGCATTTAGATGCCTCTCAAAGCTAGGATGACGCGACACCTCAAGCTCGGCAAAGAGTTGACGTGAGTCGCAGCCGCGACAGTAGTAGGCCGCAAGGGCGTGGGCTGCATATGTCTTGCCAAAGCGACGGGGACGGCTCACGGTAATGAGCCCCTTGCCCCGCTCCATGCGTTCGTTTACGAGAGCAATGATTCCCGTCTTGTCCACGTACTCGTCTTTGAGGATGTTGGCAAATCCGTCGGTACCAGGGTTTACATAGGTTGACATACCTTCCCTCCTAACCGCGCAACCTCATTGGCTACATGGTGCCATGCAACACGTGGCAACCGTTCCCGTTGTCAGGAGTTTGGTTTATCATTAGGTGGCAGGTGACCGGTAGCCAAAGGCGCGAAAGACGGGGGCGTGGTGAACAAGGACGCATTCAACGGATATGTGGGAGTCTTTGACTCGGGCGTGGGCGGCATAAGCATCCTGCGCGGCCTTGTTCGCGAGCTGCCCCACGAGCGGTTTGTCTACTTTGGCGACTCCGCCCATGCGCCGTATGGCGAGAAGACCCCGGCCCAGGTGCTGAGCCTCTCGCGTGCAATCGTTGACGATCTTGTGCATGCCGGGTGCAAGGCCATCGTTATTGCGTGCAACACGGCAACCTCTGCCGCAGCTGAGGAGCTGCGTGCGGAATATGCGCAGCTGCCCATCGTGGGTGTGGAGCCCGCCCTCAAGCCGGCGGTCTTGTCCAAAAGGCATGGCCGCGTGCTGGTGATGGCCACTCCCATGACGGTGCGGCTCCGCAAGTTCCAGGACCTCATGGCCGCATGGGGCGACGAGGCAAAGGTGATCCCGGTCCCGTGCACGGGCCTTGCCGCGCGCATAGAGAAGGGCGACCTAGACAACCCCGATGTGACCGATCTTGTTTGCGAGCTGGTGGGGGAGTATGCGGGCGAGGTGGATGCCGTGGTGCTTGGGTGCACGCACTACCCCTTTGTGGCCAATCAGATCCGTGCGGTGCTGGGTGACGTGCCGTTCTTTGACAGCGCCGAGGGCACCGCTCGCCAGCTGCGGAGGCGCCTTGAGGAGTGCGGCCTTTTGGCACCCAACGGGCAGCAGGGTTGTGTGGAGTTTCTCTCCAGCAAGGACACGCCCGAGGAGCTTGCCCTCTATCGCCACTTCTTTCAGTGAGCCAAAAGGGGTTACCCCTTTTGGCTCACCATGGTATTATTTGCCTATATCTATACCTTGAGGGTACGATACCGAGCTGTTAAGCCTCTGTAAAGGATTCCGGTTCAACTCCGGACCAGTCGTGTTGTACTTCAATGCGTTGCCTGGTTTAGCGACCTTGGGCAACTGCTCCTGTCTGCCCTCACGATGGCCCGCGGGCCAGAAAGAGAGGGTCGGCAATGAACACAACACAACTGTCTAGGCGCGGCTTTGTAGCTGCATCGCTTGCGGCGATGGGCCTTGTGGGGTGCGCTGGAGCAAGTGCGGCGTCCGGGGAGTCCGAGGCGTCCGGGGAGTCTAGCAACACCACGGCGAAGCCCGTAATCCTGGTAGTGAGCTTTGGCACCAGCTACGCATCGAGCCGCCATGCAACCATTGGCGCCATTGAGTCCGACATTCGCGAGGCATTTCCCACCTACGACGTTCGCCGCGCGTTTACCGCCCAGATTATCATTGACCACATAGAGAAGGACACCGGTCGTCACATTGACAACTTTGAGGAGGCCATGGACAAGATCGTGGCCGACGGCGTGACCGAGGTGGTCGTGCAGCCCACCCACCTTATGGATGGCTATGAGTACAGCGACGTAAAGAAGTCGCTTGCCGACTACGAGGACAAGTTTGACAAGGTGGCCCTTGGTGTGCCTTTGCTTGCCACCCATGAGGACCAGGTTGCGGTGGCCGAAGCCATAAAGGCCGCTATGCAAAAGTACGAGGATGAGGGCACGGCCATCTGCCTTATGGGCCACGGTACGGAGGCCGAATCCAACAGCGTCTACGCCACCATGCAGGACGTGTTTGACTCGCTGGGCTACACCAACTACTTTGTTGCCACGGTGGAGGCCGAGCCCACCTTCCAAGACGTGGCCAAGGCCGCCAAGGATGCGGGCTACACAAAGGCCGTGCTGCGCCCGCTCATGGTGGTTGCCGGCGACCATGCCACCAACGACATGGCCGACACGGAGGATCCCGAGTCGTTTGTCTCGATAATGGCCGCCGCGGGCTTCGAGGTGGAGTCGGTAATCGAGGGCTTGGGCCAGCTTGCCGACATCGACGAGATCTACGTGGCGCACGTGCAAGCCGCCATCGATGCAAAGTAGGGGGATGCCATGAAGCAAGCTAAGGGAATACGCGCGCTTGTGGTCGCGGTTCTCTGCTGCCTGGCCCTTGTCCTGGCGGCGTGCGGACAGGCGGCGCAGGCTGGCATTGCCAACGGCACCTACGACATTGAGGCGGAGACCGACTCAAGCATGTTCCGCTCCGAGTCGTGTACGCTTACGGTGGAGGACGGGGCCTACACCGTGGCGCTCTCCCTGCCGGGCGAGGGCTTCTCCAAGCTCTACTATGGCTCGGCTGAGGACGCCCCCAACGCCCCGGCAGACGAGGTCTACGACTACTACCTTAACGAGGACGGCAAGTACACGTTTGACCTGCCGGTGGAGGCACTCGATAAGGAGCTGCCGATTGCCGCCTTTGGCCAGCGTCGCGACACGTGGTACGACCACACCATAACCTTCCATGCGCCGAGCGCTGAGTAGACGTGTTGCGGGGTCGCGACGTGCCATGGGGGTGTCCCTGTGGCACGTCGTGGTCCTTGTCGTATTGACGGCGCTTGCCACTGGGTGTGCCGGGCAACCGATGGGCACGCAGACAAGTGCCCACACCACGCTTGCCGACGACTTCCACAACACCGACCTAGGCTGCGGGTGGGGGCCTGTGGACAGCATGGGGCTTGCCTTTGCCAAGCGCTACACGGTGGACTACTACGATGGCGGATATGCCCTTGTGTGCGTGGCGGACGGCAACCGCTACCTTGTGGTGCCCGAGGGCAAGGAGGCCCCGTCGGACCTTGCCTCCGATATTCAGGTAATACAAAAGCCCGTGAGCGACGTCTATCTTGCCGCAAGCGACTCCATGTGCCTGTTTGGCGCCTTGGATGCAATCGACCGAATCTCGGTCTCGGGCATCGAGCGCGATGGGTGGTTTGTGCCTGCCGCGCGTGAGGCAATGGATCAGGGGCGCATCGTGTACGGCGGGAAGTACCGGGCCCCCGATTACGAGCTGCTCGTATCGCGTGGCGTCCACCTGGCCATAGAGAGCACCATGATTAACCACACGCCAGAGGTGCGCGAGAAGCTCATGGAGATGGGGATTCCCGTGCTCACGGAGCTCTCCAGCTACGAGGCCGACCCGCTTGGACGTGCGGAGTGGATTCGGCTCTATGGGCTTTTGTGCGACGAGGACAACAAGGCCAGCGAGGTCTTTGAGCAGCAGGTCGCACGTGTGGACAGCATCGATTCCGTTTCAACGGGCAAGACGGTGGCGTTCTTCTACCTCAACGCAAACGGAGCTGCGGTGGTAAGGAGACCCGGGGACTACGTCACAAAGATGATCGAGGAGGCAGGCGGCACCTATGCCTTTGGAAACTTGGACCCGGCGCAGGCAGGTTCGAGCAGCGTGACCATGGAGATGGAGCAGTTCTTTGCATCGGCAAAGGACGCGGACGTGATCGTGTACAACGGAACCATCGACAATACCGTAGGCTCGTTGGCCGACCTGCTGCAAAAGAACGACCTGTTGCGCGACTTTGAGGCCGTGCGAACGGGTGAGGTGTGGGCCTGCGATCAGGACATGTACCAGCAGATGATCTGCGCGGGCGACATAATCGCGGACTTCAACCGCGTGCTTACGGGCAGGGGTGACGAGGCCACCTACCTAAGGCGGCTCGTATGAGTCAGGGTAGGAGGGGCCGCATAACCGCGTCGTTTATCGTGCTTGCTCTGCTGGTCGCTGGGCTTGCGGTGGCCAACCTCTGCATGGGAAGTGTCGCCCTTTCTCCCAGCGAGCTTATGAGCGCCCTTGTGGGTGGCGGGGACCAGAGCACGGCGGCGCAGGTGATTTGGAGCATCCGGCTGCCACGGCTTGTTGCCGCAGGTCTTTTGGGCGGTGCGCTTGCCCTCTCGGGCGTGTTGCTGCAGGCGTTCTTTAACAATCCGCTGGCGGGACCCTACGTCTTGGGCATCTCTAGCGGTGCAAAGCTCGCCGTTGCGGCGGTGATGGTCTTGATCGTGGGGGCCACCGGCGTCATGGCGTCGTGGATGATGGTGGGTGCGGCGTTTGCGGGCTCGCTCGCCGTGATGGGCGTAATGCTTCTGGTCTCTCGCCGCGTACGCACAGGCAACACGTTGGTGGTGGCGGGCGTCATGCTGGGCTACATCTGCTCGGCGCTCACGGACTTCTTGATTACCTTTGCCAGCGACAACAGCGTCGTGAGCCTGCGCAACTGGTCCATGGGAAGCTTCTCGGGGACCAACTGGGATGACGTGGGAATCATCGTGGTCGTTGTGGCGGTTGCGAGCGTCTGCGTGTTTTTGCTGTCCAAGCCGCTTGGGGCATACATGCTTGGCGAGGACTATGCCCAGAGCGTTGGCGTTAACGTCCGCGCTTTTAGGGTGGCGATAATCGTGCTGTCGAGTCTGCTTGCCGCCTGCGTTACGGCGTTCGCCGGCCCCATAAGCTTTGTGGGCATCGCGGTTCCCCACTTGGTAAAGCGCCTTCTGAACACGTCAAAGCCGCTGTTTGTGGTGCCGGGTGCCTTTTTTGGAGGGGCTGCGTTCTGCCTTGCGTGCGACCTCATTGCCCGTACGGCCTTTAGTCCAACCGAGATGTCGGTCTCCACGGTTACAGCCGTGCTGGGCGCACCGGTGGTCATTCGCGTGCTCTTGTTGGGAACAAGGGCCAAGAGGTCGGGGCGCCAATCCGCTGCCGAGGTGGCGCCGACGTCGAACGTGAGCCAAGACGTACCCGTGAACCAAGACGCCCCGGCGACGTCGTACGGCACTGGCCCTGAGCTCGACAAGCCCCGGGAGCGCGCGGAGGTGCTGGGGACGTCCGGCCTATCTGTTGGCTACGACGGCACAAGCGTGGTGGATGGCGTCAACATAAGCGTGCGGGCGGGGAGCTTGGTTACGCTCATTGGGCCCAATGGCGCGGGCAAGTCCACCCTGCTGCGTACGGTGGTGGGCCTGCAAAAACCCCTTGGCGGCACGGTAAAGCTGTGCGCAAAAGACCTTGCGGGGTTATCGGCACGTGCGCGCGCAACCCTGTGCGCCGCCCTTTTGACCGAGCGTCCACGTACCGAGCTCCTTACGTGCGAGGACGTGGTTGAGGCAGGACGCTTTCCGTACACGGGTCGCATGGGCGTCCTTGGCGCGGAGGACCATGCGTGCGTGCGCGAGGCCATGGAGCTGCTGCATGTGTGGGACCTTCGCGCATGCGACTTTATGCAGCTCTCGGACGGGCAGCGCCAGCGCGTGCTTCTTGCCCGCGCCTTGTGCCAAAAGCCACGGCTGCTGGTGCTTGACGAGCCCACGAGCTTCTTGGACATTCGCTATCAGATCGAGCTGTTTGAGGTGTTGCGCCAGCTTGCGTGCACGCGTGAGCTGGGAATCCTTATGTCGTTGCACGAGCTTTCGCTCGCCCGGCAGGTATCCGAATGGCTGGTGTGCGTTAAGGATGGTCATGTGTTGGTTTCGGGAACACCGGACGAGGTGTTTTGTGCGCCAGTCATAGACCAGCTCTTTGACCTGCGGCCGGGCACGTTTGACGCCCGTACGGGAGAGATTCATGCCAAGACCATGGGCAGCGACGGGGCATAATGGCAATGCGGAGGTTTGTTTTTTGACCAAGACGTTGTCGCGCGTCTTGGCAATGTGGAGAAGGGCTATGCAGAGGTTGGACGAATACGTGCACGCGGGTGGCAAGCTCTTGCGTTGTGGCTGCACCACGGGAACATGCGCCGCTGCGGCAACGCGTGCCGCTGCGGACCTGTTGCTGGGAGGCACCTGCCTGCCGGCCGTTGTGGTGCAAACCCCCGCTGGCATAGATGTGCTGGTAGACATAGAGGAAGCCCAAGAAGGTGCGGGCTGGGCATGTTGCGCGGTGCAAAAGGACGCGGGTGACGACCCCGACGTTACCGATGGCGTTATGGTATATGCAAGGGTCTCTTGTGCCGACGAGCAGGGCGTGGCGATTGATGGCGGCGTAGGCGTGGGGCGAGTGACCAAGGCGGGGCTGGACCAACCGGTGGGTGCGGCCGCCATAAACTCCGTTCCGCGACGAATGATCTGCGGGGCAGCGCGAGCCTCGGCACGCCAGCATAGCTATGATGGCGGCTTGGCGGTGGAGATATCAATCCCCGCAGGAGTTGAGCTGGCTGAGCGAACCTTCAATCCGCGACTGGGCATCGAGGGCGGCATCTCCGTGCTGGGAACGTCTGGCATCGTGCGGCCCATGAGCGAGGACGCCTTGGTTGCGTCGATTGCTGCCGAGCTGAGCGTGCTTCGTGCCACCGGTGCGGACCATGTGCTCGTGGTGCCGGGCAACTATGGCAGAGACTATGCGCAAGACGTACTTGGGCTGGACGTGCGGCAGGCCGTGACGTGCTCCAACTACCTTGGGGCCACCATAGACGAGGCGGCCCGCCTGGGCTTCTTGTCCATGCTCGTGGTGGGGCATCTGGGAAAGATGGTTAAGGTTGCTGGCGGCATAATGAACACGCACTCGCGTGTGGCCGACTGTCGTGCCGAGGTGTTTGCGGCGCATGCGGCTATGGCGGGGGCGTCGCAGGACGTGGTGCAGGCTATCATGGAGGCATCCACGACCGATGCCATGGTTGCAATCGTGCACGAGGCCGGCGTCTTGGACCAGACCATGCAATCGCTCATGGCGCGACTTCGGCGCGTGCTTGCCCAGCGCGCGGGTGGAGCGCTTTGCGTGGACGCCGTGGTCTTCTCGAACAAGTACGGTTTACTTGGTGCAAGCATTGGAGGGATTTCGTGATCTACTTTGTGGGAGCAGGGCCGGGTGCGGCGGACCTCATAACGGTGCGCGGGGCCCGATTGCTTGAGCAAGCCGATGTGGTTGTGTATGCGGGCTCGTTGGTCAATCCCCAATTGTTGGATCTGTGCAAGCAGGGATGCGCAATCTATGATTCTTCGCGCATGACCCTGGAGCAGATCGTAGACGTGCTGTGCGATGCCGAGCAGCGTGGCCTTGAGTGCGTGAGGTTGCATACGGGAGACCCCGCGCTCTATGGTGCGCATGGCGAGCAGATGGATGAGCTGGACAAACGCGGCGTGAGCTACCAGATTGTTCCGGGGGTCTCGTCAATGTTTGGGGCTGCTGCCGCACTTGGCGTGGAGTACACGGTGCCGGAGGTCTGCCAGTCGGTAATAATAACGCGCATGGAGGGACGGACGCCCATGCCTGAGGGAGAGAAGCTGCACGACCTCGCGGCGCATGGGTGCACGCTGGTGTTGTTTCTCTCGGCGGGGCTGTTGCGCGAGGTACAGGAGGAGCTCCTGCGTGCGGGGCGCGATGCGCAAGAGCCGGCAGCGCTTGTGGTGAGGGCCTCTTGGCCCGACGAGGCCGTGTATCGCTGTACGGTTGGCACGCTTGCGGCCTGTGCGCAGGAGCACGGCGTTGCCAAGACCGCCCTCGTTGTGGTGGGGAAGTGCTTGGAAGCCCGCGACGCACGCTCGCTGCTCTACAGCGCTGGGTTTAGCCACGGGTATCGTGCTGCAAAAGAGACGTAATATATTAGTAAGGCTAGGTATGGCTGGCATTGGTTGGAGGAGGAAGGTCTTGTTGTCAGGCGACATCCAGCGCGAGCGAGCGTATCGAAAACTTGCAAACGCCATCGTGTGGCTGGGATACCCCGAGGAGTTTGCACAGGTTCTGGCAAGTGAGCTCCGCTCCGCAAACGCTATGGAGCGCATGGCGGCGTACGTGCGCAACGCTCGGCCCACGAGTCCCGAGCAGATTGCGGACGAGATGCTCACCATCGTGGCCGATCGCAACCGCTGGGTGGAGCAAAAGATGAGCGAGCATGCCAACGCAACCATGACGGCGTTCTACAATCGGCCGTGCGACGACGAGGAGTAGCGATGAGCAAGGTCGCCTGCGTGGCCTTTACAAAGAAGGCGATGCAACTTGCGCGCAGAGTGCGTGATGCCCTTGCGAAGGAGGGCTACGCGGTGTCGCTCTGTTGTCCGGTGCGCTTGATTGACGGCCCCGACGCGCGTGAGCTCGATGACGTGTACACGTGGGCACGGCGCGAGTGGCAGAGTTCGGACGCTCTGCTCTTTGTGAGCGCGTGCGGCATCGCCACGCGAGCCATTGCTCCGTTGGTGAGCGATAAGTACCACGATCCTGCGGTCGTATGCATGGACGAGGCTGCGCGCTTTGTGGTTCCGCTGCTGTCGGGGCATGTGGGCGGCGCCAACGAGCTGGCGCGACGTGTGGCGCGAATCTGCGGCGCACAGGCGGTCATCAGCACGGCAACCGACGTCAACCGTCTCTTTGCCGTTGACGAATGGGCACGCGAGCAGGGACTTGTGGTGCTGGACCGCAACGAGGCAAAGCGTGTGTCGGCAACGTTGCTCGAAGGGTCCACGGTAGGCTTTGCGAGCGACTTCTACGTTGCGGGAGAGTTGCCGCGCGGCGTGGTGCGGGACGGCCGTGCGGTGGGCTTTTGCGTCTCGTACGATCCTGGCAAGCGTCCATTTGCCCACACGCTACGCCTCGTTCCGCGTACGGTGGTGGTGGGCGTGGGCTGCAAGCGGGGCACCAGTGCAGAGGCCATATTGGAGCAGATCGAATCGTGCTTGGAACAGGCGCGCGTGGATGCGCGTGCGGTATGTGGCTTGGCGAGCATAGACATAAAGGCGGACGAAAAGGGCCTGCTCAAAGCGGCGGCCCAACGCGGATGGGCGACGCGGTTCTATGACGCGCAGACATTGGGGAACGTGCCCGGGGAGTTCCACTCGTCTGAGTTCGTGCGTCAGGCGGTTGGGGTGGACAACGTCTGCGAGCGCGCGGCCTGTGCCGATGGCGCAACGTTGCTGCTTGGCAAGAGGGGAGCCAACGGCGTAACCGTGGCGATTGCCGCAACGAACCCCAAGCTCTCGTTTGACTGCGGCGTTGGCGTGGCATCCCAGCAGGCTGGTGGGCACGTGGCGTGTGTGGGAATCGGCCCGGGCGGAGCGGATGGCCTTACGTTGCGCGCTCACCGCGAGCTGCTGGCCGCGCAGGTGATCGTGGGCTATACCACCTACGTCGGTCTTATTCGCAACGACTACCCACAGGCTGAGTACGTGACCACGGGAATGCGTGGGGAAGTGCAGCGTTGCAAGATGGCCCTGGAGCGCGCGGCAGCGGGGCAACGTGTTGCGGTGGTGTGCTCGGGAGATCCGGGAGTCTATGGGATGGCGGGCTTGCTGTACGAGCTGGCGCCTGAGTATCCCGGCGTGAGGGTGGACGTGGTGCCGGGCGTCTCGGCGGCAAACGGTGGAGCTGCCGTGCTGGGTGCGCCGCTCATGCACGACTGGTGCAGCATCTCGCTTTCGGACCTCATGACGCCGTGGGACACTATCGAGGCGCGTCTGCGCGCTGCGGCGCAGGCCGACTTTTGCATCGTCCTGTACAATCCGGCATCGCGTGGGCGAGCGGACCATCTGCGGCGGGCATGCGACGTATTGCTCGAGCTCAAGAGCGCGGATACGGTGTGTGGCCTGGTGCGAAGCATTGGTCGCGCGGGCCAGAAGAGCCAAACGCTTACGCTGGGCGAGCTGCAAGACGTCGCGTCTGACATGCTTACCTGCGTGTTTGTGGGCAACTCGCAGACGAGGCTCGTGGATGGGCACATGGTTACGCCCCGAGGGTATATGCAGAAAGAGGAGTAGATGGAGGTCCTTGTCTTTGGCGGCACCACCGAGGGGCGCGAGGTTGCGGAATGGCTTGGCGCGCGCGGGTCGTGCGAGGTCGTGTATGTGGCCGCCACCGAGTATGGTGCGGGCTTGGTCCAGAATGATAACAACGTAACCACGATGAGTGGCCCCCTTTCGCATTTGCAGAAGACCTTGCTCGTTTCCAATCACCACTTTGCCTGCATTGTGGATGCCACGCATCCTTACGCGCAGCACATCTCGGCAAGTATTGACGAGCTCGGCGCCGAGCACGGCTTGGATGTTGTGCGGATCGCGCGCGCTGAGTCGCATATGGACGCAGAGTCGTGGACAAGCGTGCCAAGTGCGGACGATGCGGCGCACGTGGTTGCCCGCTCGCACGGCAACGTGCTCCTGACCACGGGAAGCAAGGACCTGCACGCCTTTGTGGCGGCGATGCCCGACTTTAGGGACCGCCTGTATGTGCGTGTGTTGCCCGTGTCTGCCTCGTTGGAGGCGGTGACGGATGCAGGCATTCCCGCGCGTCATGTGGTTGCCATGCAGGGGCCGTTCTCTGCGCAGCTCAACTGCGCGCTTATCCGTGAGTTCGACATTGAGGTTATGGTTACCAAGCAGTCTGGACCTGCGGGTGGGTTTGACCAAAAGGTTCAGGCGGCCAGGGAGTGCGAAATTGAGCTGGTTGTCATAGAGCGTCCGCAGAAGACGGGCGGCGTGTTGTTGGAGCAAGCTCAGCGATTGCTGGAGGAGCGCTATGGTTTCTAGGGTATACGTCATAGGCATGGGCATGGGCAATCCCGCGACGCTTACCATTGCGGCCCAAGAGGCGCTAGAGAAGAGCGACCTCATAATTGGGTCGGCGCGTCTGCTTGACGCGTTGGAGGGCTACGACGCGCGCAAGGTCGCGCTCGCGGTTTCTGCGCAAATCGCTGAGGCGTTGCATGGCGCGGACGTGCAGGTCGCAAGCGTGGTGATGAGCGGAGACGTAGGCTTCTACAGCGGCGCCACGACGCTGTACGAGCACTTGGACGGCTTTGACGTGCGAGTCATCCCCGGCATCTCTTCTCTTGCATACCTGTGCTCGTTGCTGCGCATTCCGTGGCAAGACGTGCACGTGCTTTCGGCGCATGGCCGTACGTGCGACGTTGCTGGTGGCGTGCAGTGTAATGCAAAGACCTTTGTTTTGCTTGGTGGTGCGGCATCCGCGGGCGAGGTGTGCGCCGAGCTGGTGGAGCGTGGGCTTGGGCATGTGCGCGTTGCCGTGGGAGAGAACTTGTCGTATGAGGACGAGCGGGTAACGCAAGGCAGCGCGTTGGAGCTGGCACACCGTTCGTTTGCCAAGCTCAGCGTAATGCTGGTGATAAACGAGCGTCCGTTGCGGCCGGAGTGTGCCGCTCCGCATCTGGGTGATGACGAGTTCGTGCGTGGCAAGGTGCCCATGACCAAGGAAGAGGTTAGGGAGCTGGTTGTTTGCAAGCTACGCATTCGCCCAGCCGATGTGGTGTGGGACGTTGGCGCGGGTACTGGCTCGGTGAGCGTAGAGGCTGCCCGCGTCGCATATGCTGGGCGCGTGTTTGCCGTCGAGAAGGACGCGGATGCGCTTGCGTTGATTAATCAGAACAAGGAGCGATTTGGTCTGCCTAACCTCAACATTGTTGCGGGGGTGGCGCCAAACGCCTTGCGGGAGCTTCCGGTGCCGGACTGCGTATTTGTGGGAGGCTCGTCGGGGAGGCTGGCCGACATAGTAGACGCTGCGCTTGCGGCAAACGCGGGCGTTAGGATTTGTGTGGCGGCAATCACGCTGGAGACCTTGTCGGCGGCACTTGGGTGCGTGCGCGAGCTTGCGCTCAAAGACGTGGACATTTGCCAGGTGAGTGTTGCCAAGGCGCAAGAAGTTGGCGCGTATCACCTTATGCAAGCGCATAATCCCGTCTACCTGGTATGCGCGGCAGGCTCTGCCGAGTAGTGGCCGAAAGGGGCCAAGCCCCAAACGGCCAA
>JAUMWL010000023.1:0-9486 GCA_030529665.1 Coriobacteriales bacterium | reverse complement strand
AAGTTTTTTCGACAAAGGGGGACAGTATGAGGCAATTGCTCATTCGCGCCGACGACATTGGCTACAGCTACGCCGTTAACCTTGGCATTGCGCGTGCGGTAAACGAGGGGCTGGTCCGCTCGGCGGGGCTCATGCCAAACATGCCCGAGGCCGCACGTGGCTGGGAGTGGGTAAAGGACGCAAACATCGCCATCGGGCAGCACAGCAACCTGTGTCTGGGAACGCCCTGTGCCGACCCCGCGCTCATTCCCAGCCTCTTGGATAAGCGCGGACAGCTGCGAAGCTCGCGTGAGTACCGAGTCGCTTGGGCGGAGGGCCGTGAGTTCGCCGCCTACGACGAGCTGGTCATAGAGATTGAGGCACAACTCGAGCGTTTTCGTGCCATTACGGGCAAGGATCCGGACTATTTTGAGGCGCACGCCGTGCAGAGCAGGAACCTCTTTGCGGCCATCCACGACGTGGCGGTAGCGCATGGTCTGCGCGAGCAACCCATGCCCGAGAATTTCGACTTTAGCAAGCGGATGGTGGTGGGTTCCACGGAGTGCCGGATGGCTGGTCCAGACATGGTGCCGGACGGGCGATACGATCCTTGGGAGTCGCTCAAGGACATCGTGTGCGGCATGGACGATGGCGAGACGGTGGTCTGCGTGTTTCATCCTGGCTACCTGGACGCCTTTATCCTGGACAACTCGAGCCTTACGATAAATCGCACGCGCAACGTGGACATGCTCATTGATCCCGCCATGCGCGCATGGCTGGAGGCCCAGCCCAGCCTACGCTTGGTTGACTATCGGGACCTGTAGGTTGGGCGATGCGTGCTGTGATTGCGAGCTGTGTGGGTCGTTTCCGGCCAAGCGTGCTGTGATGGCGAGCTGTGTGGGGTGGAACTGGCCGTGTGTGCTGTCTTTGCGAGCTGTGTGGCTCGCCCACCCACACAGCTCGCAAAGACAGCACGCCTCCCGGTGGACGACCCACACAGCTCACGATTACAGCACGCCTCCCGGCTCACTGGCCACACAGCTCGCAAAGACAGCACGCCTCATGGCGCGCATCCCTGCCATCCCGTAGTTCGTGATGCGAAAAGCGACAAATCCAGACCGGAAATGTCGCAAATCACATCCTGGTTTTCGTGACAGCCAAATGGGGCTATCCGGTACTCGGCGATCGCAACCCGTACTGCCGGTCGGGCAGTAAAAAACCATAAGGCGAACTCTGACGAACTCCGGTGTTGCTCTCAAGCAATGCGTCTTTCCCGCCAAACGCACTTCATGCTAGAATGCGACATGGTCTTGACGCCACAATGTCTGTGGCAGATTGTCTCCATACGCGGTGGTTGGCGCAGTTGCAAAGACGTGCGTAAGGCCACATGCGTCTAAACTTGTGGAGCGTCTGCCCTGTGATGGGGGATATAAGCATGGCAATTGAACCCAAGAACTTGCTTGGAGTGCAAAGCCGCAGCGAGTTTCGCGTCTGGTTGCAAGAACACCATGCCACCGAGCCCGAGTGCTGGGTTGCGGTGAAAAAGGGAAAGCCTGCAGGTGACGATGCGTTTTATTACCTTGATGCGGTAGAGGAGGCGCTTTGCTTTGGGTGGATCGACAGTACCATGCGTCCCATTGACGGCGTTACCATGCAACGATTCAGTCCGCGAAAGCCCCGAAGCCCATGGACGGAGCTCAACAAGGAGCGCGTACGAAGGCTCGAGAAACTGGACCTCATGACCGATGCCGGACGTGCGGTTCTCCCCGCTATGGGACCAAGGAGCTTCTCGTTCGATTCTGATCTGGTCTGTGCGCTTAAGGCGGCTCGCTGCTGGGCCAAGTTTCGGCGGTTTCCACCGTTGTACCAGCGGGTTCGTGCCTACAACGTGGCGTTTTACAAAGGCCGCGATTCGGCAGCGTATCAGTGTGCTTTGAATAATCTCATCGCGCACACCAAACGCGGTGAGATGTATGGTGAGTGGAACGACTACGGTCGGCTGCTCGATTACTAGGGATTGCTTTACGGGGGTTGTCATCTCCGCGAAAATCGGCAAAAGACGCACCTGACGGATACGATGTGGGGTGGAAGCGAATGAGCGCATCGCGCATACTCATAGCTGCAACTGCCAGTGGGGTGGGGAAGACGACCATCACGTGTGGTTTGTTGCGCGTGCTCCAGCGGCGCGGGCTGTGGGTGCAGGCATGCAAGTGTGGTCCGGACTTCATTGACCTCGCGTTCCATCAAGCGGTGCTGGGCGTGCCCTCGCGTAACCTCGACCTGTTTTTGGCGGGCGAGGGTCCTGTGGGAGAAGGGCTGGTGCGCGAGCTCGTATCCGCAGGCGCGCGCGATTCCGACGTAACGGTAATAGAGGGCGCCATGGGCTACTACGACGGCATCGCTCAGAGCGCCGATGCCTCGGCCTACGACGTTGCTCGCGCAACGCAGACGCCCGTGGTGCTGGTGGTTGATGCTCGAGGACGGGCGCTCTCGGTGGCTGCCGAGGTTGCGGGGTTCGCTCGCTTTAGGGAGCCGTCGTACGTGGCCGGAGTCATTCTTAACCACGCGTCTGCGAGCTATTATCCGCAGCTCAAGGCCATGATCGAGCGTGAATGCAACGTGCGCGTTATGGGCTTCGTTCCCGCTGTGCAAGGCGCGCGGCTCGAGCATCGGCATCTGGGGCTCGTTGCCGCTAGCGAGGTGGCGGACCTGCAGGCAAGGGTGGACGTCTTGGCCAACGCTGTAGAGAAGACCGTGGAAGTTGATGCCCTGCTGGACCTAGCACAATCCGCTGAGCCGATCGGGCAATGGGAAGAATCCCCTTTGCCAAGCGAAGGGGATACTCCCCATTGCCTGGCAACCATTGCCGTGGCGCGCGACGAGGCGTTCAGCTTCTATTATGAGGACTCACTTGAGGTGCTCAGGCGGCTAGGCGCGCAAATTGTGTTCTTCTCGCCCTTGCGCGACGAGGGGCTGCCCGATGGTGTGAGCGGCCTGTACCTTGGCGGCGGCTATCCGGAGTTGCATGCTTGCGAGCTGAGCGAGAACTCTGAGATGCGTGCGCAGGTGCGAGCGGCTGTGACTTCTGGCATGCCAACGATTGCCGAGTGCGGGGGGTTTCTCTACCTGCATCGCGAGCTGGAGGATGCCGAGGGTGTGGCGTGGCCCATGGCAGACGTGCTTTCTGCGCGAGCATATCGTGCGGAGCGAATGGGTCGCTTTGGGTACGTAACGCTTACGGCGCGCTGCGATGGGCTGTTGGCTAGGGAGGGCGAGTCGCTGCGTGCGCACGAGTTCCACTACTGGGAGAGCACCAATCCCGGTTCTGCGTTCCGTGCCCAGAAGCCGCAGAGCACGCGTGAGTGGGAGTGCGTTGTGAGTACGCCCACGCTGTACGCGGGCTTTCCGCACTTGTATCTTGCGGGATCGCCAACGGCAGCAAAGCGTTTTGTGGACGCCTGCGCGGCGTATGCGTCCCGACGTTCTTTGCGGGGGAGTATCCCCATTGCTTGGTCCGACCGCTATCCCAGACCCGAGGGGGCATGAGCCATGTGGCATCTAGCAGCCCTTGCGTGTGGTTTCGTACTGGATGCCCTGCTGGGCGACCCGTACAACATGCCGCACATCATCCGTCTCATAGGGAGTCTCATCGCCACTTGCGAGCGCGTTCTGCGTCGCATGGTCCCTGCCACCCAGGCGGGCGAGCGCGCGGCGGGCGTCGTGCTGGTGCTGGTGGTGGCGGGCACGTCCACGGCTACGGCCGCCGCACTTCTGCGGGCGGCGTATCGCGCGAATCCTTGGCTGGGCTTCGCGGCCGAGACGTTCGTGTGCTACCAAATGCTCGCCGCCAAGCAGCTGCGTATCGAGGCTCTTCGCGTGTACGACGCACTGCGCTGCGAGGGGGTTCACGCTGCGCGCAAGACTGTCTCGATGATTGTGGGGCGCGACACGCAGGACCTCGACGAGGCCGGTGTGGTGCGGGCTGCGGTGGAGACGGTGGCCGAGAATGCCTCGGACGGCGTGGTGGCACCGCTGCTCTTTATGGCGCTCGCTGGCGGCGCGGGTGGCGTGCTGTACAAGGCCGTGAACACCATGGACTCCATGGTGGGCTACAAAAACGAGCGCTACCGCTACTTTGGCACGGCGGCGGCGCGACTGGACGACCTTCTCAACTTTATCCCGGCGCGACTTACCGGCGTGCTTATGTGCCTGGTGGCACCGCTTGCGGGCCTTGATGGCAAGGGTGCATGGCGCGTTTTCGTGCGCGATCGGCTCAAGCACGCCTCCCCAAACTCCGCTCATCCCGAGGCGGCGTGCGCCGGCGCCCTAGGCGTGCACCTGGCCGGACCCGCGAGCTACTTTGGCGTGGTGCATAACAAGCCCACCATCGGCGATGACCTGCGGCCCATCGAGCCAGAGGACATCGTGCGCGCATGCAGGCTCTTGTTTGCCACCTCTCTGGCGGCTCTCGCGCTATGCGTGGCGTTGCGTGTGTGCGCCCTTGTGGGGTAGTATGTGGGCATAACGCACATGCAAGGGGAGTGATTATGTACGAGCTCATGAATAAAGACAAGGTCGTGGCGACGTTTGAGGAGCGCTACGATTACGGTGAGTACACCTATAAGATGGTCGATCAGCTTGACGACTACTTGCCATACGATTTTGCAAGCATAAACGAGTGGATTGACGACCGTCAGATTGCCAAGCATCGCACGTCCATCAAGCGGCTCATGGCCGAACTTGGTATCGACAACCGGCACGGGTTCATAAACATGGTGCGCTGCGTGTCGCTTACCGACACGTTCTGGATGCGACGCGCGGATTCTGGGCTTTCGTGGCGCGACGTCTCGCTGTACAGCAACAGCTTCGACGACGTGGTGGCCCGCATTGCCTTCGACGGGGTGGGCATGTACGGTAGGCAGTTCTCTAGCACTTCTCCCGAGTTTGGCACCTCGGGCTCGTTCGACAAGTGCTGGGTGCGTGAGGAGGATGGTCCGTATTTGGTGAAGCGCGGTTCGTCCGGGTACGCAAACGCTGGCTTCGAGCCCTATTCCGAGAAGCTCTGTGCCGATATCCTCGAAGCCTCAGGCATTCGCCATGTGCCGTATGAGCTTTGCAACTATCACGGGAAGTTGGCGTCTAAGTGCCCCTTGTTTACGAGCGAGGAGCATGGGTTCGTCCCTGCCGTCCGCATGTTTAACCGTGGTTTTGGCATAGATGACGTACTTAGGTTCTGTGCGGACCATGGTGGAGAAGACCTTTTCCGTGAGATGGTTGTGATGGATGCAGTCTGCGTTAACGTTGACCGCCATGCGGGCAACTATGGCTTCATGGTAAACAACAATACGGGCGAGGTGGAGGGAATGGCTCCTCTCTTCGACCAGAACATGGCATTGCTACCTTACCTCATGGAGCATGACGACTTGGATGACTATTTGGCTCACCAAGGGCCGAAGATTGGCGGAGACTTCGTGGCGGTTGCGCGCGGGCTGCTTACCTCCCCCATACGAGCAAAGCTCATCGCCCTTAAGGATTTCGAGTACGACGACCCGGGCTTCGGTTATCCCGCGTGGAAGCTCGACGTGGCAAACAAGGTCAAGCGCAACATGATTGACGCCATCCTTGCGTAGCGAACGGTTCCAACACGGCGGCAACGTGTATGCTCATCCGGGATGCGTGGACTTCTCGGCCAACCTCAACCCGCTGGGCATGCCGTCTGGCGTGCGCGAGGCCCTGTGCAACAGCGTGGATGCCTTTGCGCAGTATCCCGACCCGGCGTGCTTTGCGCTCACGGAGGCGCTTGCCGCCTTTGAGGAGGTGCCGCGCGAGTGGGTGCTCGCGTGCGCGGGTGCGACCGATGCCTTTGCGCGGGTGTGTGCCGTGGTGCGCCCTGCGCGCGGCATGGTGTTTGCCCCCTGCTATTCGGGCTACGAGCAGGCCTTGGAGCAAGCTGGTGCCCGCGTGTGGCAAAACGAGGTTGGTTTTGTCAAAAGCGGCTTGGACATTTTTGACAAAACCGCCGCCGAGCTGGTGTTTATTGCCAACCCAAACAACCCAACGGGGCAATGTGTGGAGCGTGTCACGCTGGTTGCGTTCCTGGAGCAGGCGCAAGACCGTGGTGCCACCGTGGTTCTGGACGAGTGCTTCATAGACCTTACGTCGCGCGAGCGGTCCAACGACTTGCTACGGCGCTTTGGCAACCTCATTATCGTAAAGGCCTTCACCAAGTCGTTTGCGCTGGCGGGGCTTAGGCTGGGCTATCTTTTGTGCTCCGATGCGGTGATGATAGAGCGTTTGCGTGCGGCGGGCCAGCCGTGGGCGGTTTCGGTTCCTGCGCAGATCGCGGGCGTGGCATGCGTGGAGGCAGACAAGCAGGAGCGCTATATCCAGCGCAGCAAGCAGCTCGTCGCGCAAGAACGCGAACGGCTGCACGCCGCGCTCTTGTCGTTTGGGCTGCGTGTGGTGCCTAGCGACGCGAACTTTTTGCTGTTTGAGGGACCAAAGGGGCTCTACGAGGCCATGCTGGAGCGCGGGATTCTCATCCGCCCCTGCGACAACTACCGGGGGCTCAGCGAGCGCTGGTATCGCATTGCGGTACGCACGCCACAAGAGAACACCCTGCTTATGCGCGCAATGGAGGAGGTACTGCGGTGAGCGCCAAGTCACTCATGATTCAGGGCACCATGTCGGGCGTGGGAAAGAGCCTGCTGGTTGCGGGGCTGTGTCGTGTTCTTGCGCAGGACGGCGTGCGCGTGGCGCCCTTTAAGTCGCAAAACATGGCGCTTAACTCGGCCATTACGCGTGACGGTAAGGAAATCGGGCGTGCGCAATACATGCAGGCGGAGGCGGCGGGAATAGAGCCAACTGCTGCCATGAATCCCGTGTTGCTCAAGCCCACCACCAACACGGGAAGCCAGGTAATACTAAACGGCGCGGCCTTGGCAAACATGACCGCGCGCGAGTACTTTGCCTTTCGCCACACGCTGATCGAGCCCATTATGGATGCGTATCGCGAGCTCGAGCGCGAGTACGACGTGATACTCATCGAAGGCGCGGGAAGCCCGGTGGAGCTTAACCTCAAGCGGGACGACATCGTAAACATGGGCATCGCGCGAATGACGGGCTCGCCTGTGCTGCTTGCGGGCGACATCGACCGTGGCGGCGTGTTTGCCCAGCTAGTGGGCACGCTCATGCTTTTGGAGAAGGACGAGCGCGCCTACGTTAAGGCCACGGTGATCAACAAGTTTCGTGGCGACCCCACGCTCTTTGATGATGGGATGCGTATCTTGCGCGAGCGTACGGGTCTTCCCGTTGCGGGCCTGGTCCCGTATCTATCGCTTGACCTCGACGAGGAGGACAGCGCATGCGATCGGCTGGAGACGCATGGCCGCTCGGGAATCGTGGACATTGCGGTCGTAAGGCTGCCCAAGATATCGAACTTCTCGGACTTTACCGCGCTTGACGCCATCGACGGCGTGGGTGTGCGGTACGTGCGCGATGCGCGAGAGCTTGGCATGCCCGACTTGCTCATCATTCCTGGTACTAAGGCCACCTTGGCGGACCTGCGCTGGCTGCGCAATGGCGGCTTGGATGCTGCCATCGAGCGTCTGGTGCGCGCGGGCGTCCCCGTGCTGGGCATCTGCGGCGGCTACCAAATGCTGGGTACGAGCATCGCGGACCCGTATGGAATGGAGAGCGGGGGAGAAGAGCGCGGGCTTGGCCTTCTTCCCGTTCGCACTGTGTTTGGACGCAAGAAGTGCCAGGCACAGATCGACGGCGAGTTTGGCGAGGTATGCGGTGTGCTCGCTCCACTTGGCGGCGCGTTGGTGCATGGGTATCAGATTCACATGGGGCGCACCGTGCGCGATGGCGGGTCTTTCTTGCTGCGTCTTGTGCGGCCGGATGGCCAGGCCGTGGAGGATGGCTGTCAGGTGGACAATGTGTACGGTACTTATCTGCACGGACTCTTTGACACGGCCGATGTGGCGCGAGGTCTGATGAGCGCGCTGCTGGGGACGCGGGATGATGTGTGCGTACACGACATGCACGCGTACAGGCAGAGCCAGTACGATGCCCTTGCGGATGGTCTGCGAGCCAGCATGGACCTCGACCTCGTGTACGATATCATCCAGCGAGGCATGCACTAATTGGCGGTGGCCAAAAGGGGCCAAGCCCCAAACGGCCAACCTGCGAGGGAGGACGCAACGACATGGAAAGACTCGAATTCGAGCGGCCTGCAGACATCGAGGCGCGAAGCTTCCAGATAATATCGCAGGAGCTGGGGCCGCATGGCTTTGACTCGGCAACCGAGCAGGTGGTCAAGCGGGTCATCCATGCCACGGCTGACTTTGAGTTCGCGCGCACGCTGGTCTTCTCGGATGGGGCGGTGCAATACGGCGCGAAGGCGCTGCGTGCTGGAGCGCATATAGTCACCGACACCACCATGGTGGCGGCGGGCATAAACAAGCGCGTGCTGGGCGCCTTTGGTGGTGAGGTCCACACCTTTGTTGCGGATCCAGACGTTGCGGAGGAAGCTCGGAGTCGCGGCGTGACGCGCTCTCTCGTAAGCATGGAGCGCGCCGCTCGCTTGGATGGCCCACTGGTCTTTGCCATAGGCAACGCGCCGACGGCCCTCATTCGACTTTGCGAGTTGCTGGATGCAGGTGCCATGCGCATGCCCGAGCTTGTTGTTGGCGTGCCGGTGGGGTTTGTTAACGTAGTGGAGTCTAAGGAGCTGGTTGAGAAGAGCGCCAAGAACTACATCGTGTCGCGCGGTCGCAAGGGTGGCTCTACGGTGGCCGCCGCCATCGTAAACGCGCTTCTGTATTTGGATTCTCGACGTTAAAAGGTGGCGGTGTACCGCAAGGGTTTTTGGGTCAAGCTCTGCAACGAGCTAAACCAGAAGGCAGTGGCTATCGCTGCGCCAAATAGATCGAGGAAAGGCGTTCGGGTGTGCTTGCGACGGCAATCGTCAAGCTCGTGTCCGCGGCGAGAGGGTCTAACGACCGCAAGAATGACAAAGAGGACCGCTAGCTGCAACTAACGACCCTCCGAATTCTCAAACGGCGTGGCCCGGTCCAACCAACGGGCTTCGCCGTCTGCCGTATATTTACCCACATTTCGCACCCCCAGTCAAGGGACGAAACACCCAAAGGCAACGCCCATCCCGCCATCTCGTCGTCGGATTGCTGTTCACGGGTCGCCAGCTGGGAGCGATGGTCCATACCAAGCCGTCGCGGCGCGTCCGTCGCCGATTGTGATTCCATCAGGATGCGGTTTGCGACATTTCTCGGGCGATTATGTCGCTTTTCGCACCACGAACTTGGTTCATGCTGTAATTTGCGACATTTCCGAGATAGCTTTTGGCCGTTTGCAGTCAAGTCCAAATCGGCCAGGCACCAAGGCCGCTGGGGGGACGCGGACTTGCAGCCGCGCGTGCTGTGATCGCGAGCTGTGTGGGCTGGGGCAGGCCATGCGTGCTGTAATGACGAGCTGTGTGGGGTGGGA
>JAUMWL010000269.1 GCA_030529665.1 Coriobacteriales bacterium | reverse complement strand
CCCCGCGCCGTTACCGACTTTATGGCTCAGATGCTCGCGCCTAAGTTGGGCGAGACAGTGGCCGACTTCGCTTGCGGCACGGGCGGGTTTCTTACCAGCGCCCTCAAGCTGCTCGCCACACAGGTGAAGACGCCCGCCGATCAAGTCCAGTACTCCCGCTCGGTCTTTGGCATCGAAAAGAAGCAACTACCGTACCTGCTTTGCGTGACCAACATGCTGCTGCACGACATAGACTCGCCGCGCATCTACCACGACAACTCGCTCGACCACGACATCCGTGAGTATCGCCACAAGAAAGACGGGCAGTTCCACGTGGTGCTTATGAACCCGCCCTATGGCGGCTCGGAGAAGGCCACCATTCAGGGCAACTTCCCGCTGGCGCTGCGAAGTTCCGAGACGGCCGACCTCTTCCTTGCGCTCATCCTCTACCGCCTTAAGCGCGGCGGGCGTGCCGCCGTCATCATCCCCGACGGGTTCCTTTTTGGGCAGGACGCGGCAAAGGTGGAGATTAAGCGCCGCCTCGTAGAGGAGTTCAACCTGCATACCATAGTGCGCATGCCTCAAAGCGTGTTTGCCCCATACACGTCCATCACCACAAACATCCTGTTCTTCGACAACACCGGACGGGGCGATGGCGTGTGGTTCTATCGCATGGACATGCCCGAGGGCTACAAGCACTTCTCAAAGACCAAGCCAATGCGCGGGGAGCACTTTGACTACGTGCGTGCCTGGTGGGATGACCGCAAGGAGATTGTGCTGTCAGACGGCCCAAAGGCCAAGCACTACACCGTTGACGAGCTGGTTGCCGGAGGCTTCAACTTTGACCTGTGCGGCTATCCGCACGAGGAGGAGGTCATCCTGCCACCAGACGAGCTCATTCGCAACTATCGGGCCGAGCGTGCGCGCCTGGATGCCGAGATAGACGAGAAGCTGGCCAAGATCTGCGAAATACTGGGGATTGAGGTTGAGTAGGTGGGAAGTCGCGGCTTTGGCATTGGCGGTAGCGAGTTGGAGGCGAGAAATGACAGAAGGAATCGAGATGGCTCTGGCCAAAGACGAAATCGACTATGTTAAGACGGACAGCCTCATTGAGGATGCGGAACACATCATCGACGCCGCTCAGTCATTCGCGCGAGGTGCGGTTAACGTTGCGTTGGTTAGGCGCAATTGGTTGTTGGGCAGAAGAATAGCCGAGGAAGAACTGGGTGGTAGTCGACGCGCCGACTACGGCTCCAGAGTAATCAAGCAGCTCTCGAAGAGGCTTACGGAGAGCAGGGGGAAGGGCTTTGCTGCTCCTACCCTGTACCGCTTTGTCCAGTTCTACAAAAAGTTCCCCGAGATTTTCTCGACAGCGTCGAGAAAATCTCCCCAAATCCTAACATGGTCTCACTACTCTATACTGTTGCGGGTAGAGAACGCCAAAGCCCGCATGTGGTATGAACAGGAGGCTCTTCACGAGGGTTGGAGTGTCCGCACACTCGACCGAAACGTGAGCACACTCTACTACGACCGACTGTTAATGTCGCAAGACAAAGAGCCCGTTGAGAAGGAGATGCGCGAGAGGACAGCTGAACTCGAGGCGAACCGCCTTGAGTTCGTAAAGAGTCCCGTGATTGCCGAGTTCCTTGGCGTGCCGCAGGACAAAAGCTACACGGAGAGCGAACTAGAGACAGCGGTTATCGACAACCTCCAAAAGTTTCTTCTGGAGCTTGGGAAGGGATATGCCTTCGTTGCCCGCCAGCAGCACATACGCACCGACCTCGACGACTTCTACATTGATCTTGTGTTCTACAACTACATCCTCAAGTGCTTTGTGCTCATAGACCTTAAGACATCGAAGATTACGCACCAAGACGTTGGGCAAATGGACATGTACGTGCGCATGTACGACGACCTCAAGAGGCGTAATGACGACAACCCAACTCTGGGTATTGTCTTGTGCACCGAGACAAGCGAAACGATTGCTCGTTACTCCGTGCTCCATGGAAACGAGCAGCTCTTTGCCGCCGAGTACAAGCTTTGCCTTCCCAGCGAAGAGGAGCTGCGCAACGAGATTGAGAACCAAAAACTCATGTTCCGTTTGCAACATGGCTTGACCGAGGAAGAGTATGCCCATGAAGGCTAGAGACCTGCGCAACTCGATTCTACAGATGGCAGTACAAGGCAAACTCGTGCCGCAGGACCCTGCCGACGAGCCGGCATCTGTGCTGATTGAGCGGATTCGCAAGGAACGGGCAAGACTCATCAAGGAGAAGAAGATCCGTGCGCCAAAGGGCGGCGAGTCCGTTATCTGGCGCGCTTCCGATGGGTCGCGCTATGAGAAGCGCGTGGACGCGA
>JAUMWL010000125.1 GCA_030529665.1 Coriobacteriales bacterium | reverse complement strand
CCAGCGCATACACCGCCCCGCAATACGAAAACGCGTTGGACGAGGCGGCCACCGCCGATTCGTTGGACGACAAGAACGAGATCATCCACGAGGCGCCAAACACCAGAACGAAGGCGCTCAACGCCAGCCCCACAAGAATGAGCCCCGTGCGAAGCCCATCCACGCTGCGACCCCTAATGTCGCGAACCAGCAGCACCACGAGCCCAATCGCAGACGCAACGAGCAGAATTCTCTGCACCAAGACCAGCGTCTTGCCCAAGGCGTTGTCTACCTGCAACCATGGTTGGGCCACCTGGGACGCCCGGTCCTCGTACAGCTCGCCGTCCACCTTGAACAAGGTGTTCTGGCCCAAGAGGTCGCGCGCCTCCAACTGAGCGTCAAGCTGACCCGTGCCCACCTCGGTATACGGCAGCGGCCGAATGAGCGTCTCTTCCACCAAATCGCCCCACGCATACCGGCCGACCACCTCTGCAGACGACGCCACCCATCCGGCAACGCGGTCCCATGGCAGCGGCTGCGTGGTGGCCGACAAATACAGGCCATCCTTGCGCTTGAGGGTCCCCTCCTCAAACGCCTGCTCCAGCTCGTTGGCCACCGCGCCCCAGTAGCGCTCCGTCTGCTGGGCATCCGCGTAACCCCCGTGCTCAAAGTACGCGCTTCTGAGCGCCCAATACGAGTGGTCGCCCACCACCTGCGGTTCCGCCGCAGGATCTAGCACGTTGAATCCCGCCGAGATGTCCTGGCAGATCTTCCAGTACTTATTGATCTCCTTCTTCATGCTGCGAAGCGCGGGACTCGCCGCGAGCGCCTGGTCCAAGGCGTCGTTGCACACCCACACGCGATCGTCCGCAAAGCCCGCGTCGATTCTCATAAGGTCGGCCGTGGCGCGCGCAAACTCGCCTTGGTACTTGTCGTTGAGCAAAGCCACGCCGTAATGCGCCTGGTTGATGGCCCTCACGCCACTCGTTACGCCCACACACACCACCAAAGGAACCGCAAGAATCACAAGGCGCGGCACGGCCACGCGCGCGACCGAGAAGCGCATGCGAGGTGCCTTTGCACTGGCCCGCCTCCGTTGCCGTTCCAGCACCTTGGCACGCAGGCGCACGGCATCAACCAGCACCAGCACCATGGTTACCAACATGCTCGCCACCGCAAACGGCAGCGCCCAAGCCGCGCTCTCTTGAATTATGGAAAAGAACCCCAAGCTTGCACCCGCAAGCAGCGCCCATGCGCACAGTACGCCCAAGCGCTCACGTCGCCGCAGGTAGACTCCCACAAACGTCGAGAATACCAGCAGCGCAAACACCACCGCCATGCCGTTGCGATACACGCGCTGAAAGAAGTACGAGCTAAGAAACACGGGCAGGTACAGCAGGACCACATACAACGAGCAACGCACGGCCAACGACGGAACAAGTGGCCGCAACGCCTGCGCGCTAAGCAGGCACACCAGCACCAACAGTAGAGCGAATCCCAGCTGATACCTCATGCCCAGCATGCGAAACGCAGCCATGCACAGGGAGTATCCCACGTTCTTGGCCAGCGTGTGGACCCCATAAGGCCCCACCCATTCCCCCGCCCTGAGGTAGTTGGCGTAGTTCATGAGCATCATGTCGTCCAGGTCGGCATCGGTGTTTGGGCTTATGGGGGTCTTGTACGCCAGCACCACGCGGGCAATCGTGGCACCAGCGGCAAGAAGCAGCAAGAGTATGGTAAAGACCCTCTCGCGCCTACCCGATGCCATGGATGCGTTTGACCGTGCTGCCATTGTGTCCCCTACTCTATTGGCTCAAACAAATGTCCCGCCGTATGCCCCCGCCTGCGCTGAGCAGGTCTCTTGCCGTTTCTCCACGCCTCCAACGCGCGTGCGGCGTACCGCACGGCATCCTCAAGCTCCTGCGTGGTCATAAGCGTGCCGTCCACGGCAAGGCGCGAGACACCCGCCTCTGCCAGCATGCCTACCTGCGGCGTTATGTCCAGCGGTTGGGCCGCATACACTCGCGACCGCCCGTGCTCGTCGGTACGTACTGGAAAAAGGTTGCCCTTGTCGTCGCGCAAGAAGGTGCTCTGCTTGCGCAGCTTGCATGCCCCGCAGTCATGCACGCACCTGTTGGCAACTTGCAAAACGCAATGCTCCGTGGTCATGGCTCGCGTACGTCCCAAGACCACCACGCCCAGCGGCACCGACGCCCACTGGGCAAGCACCTTTATCTCGTCAAACGAGAGCTCCGGAGAAAGCCACACGCCAGCGGCCCCGGCCTCCTCCAGCGCCGTGAGGCACGACTCGTTGTGCACGGGCACACACCCGCGGACCTCGGGCAGGGCACCCCGCGTTGCCGCAAGCGCCAGCTCCGAGACGTTGCCCACCGCAACCGGCGCCTGCGCACGCACCCACGCGTCCAGCCGCACATGGTCCGCCTCGCGGCACACCTCGTCCAGAACCGGCACCACGCCTTGGGGCCACGTACCCATGCCAAGGGCATCGCTGGGGGCATACACCCTCTGCGCGCCGGCACGCACGGCCGCATGCGCGGCCTCCGCGCTGGTTGCAATCGCGCAGAGCAACGGGGTATCTCCCGCAAGCGATGGGGAGGGCGATGGGGATGCCCCTCTTTGCTCTCTTTGCTCGCTCAGGTCGCGCAAGACCGTCTCGCGCGATGGGGCGGCGGCAAGCTCGCGTGTCTTGTAGGGCTCTAGCAGCGCGTTGCGCAAAAGCTCGCACGCCTGCGCCCTCACCTCGTGCACGGCCGAGAAGCCCATGCCGCAGCCCTCGTCCATCTGCACCTCAAACGATACGGGCTCAAACTCGGACGTGCCCATGCGTCCCACGTGCTCGATGAGGTCCTCTTTGCTCACGGCACGCGTGCGGGCTTGCTCCACCACAAACCCACGGGCAACAGCGCTCGCGCACCCGTCCACGGTGGCAAGCTCCACCTCAAACGGCTGGCCCATGCGGGCAAGAACGCGCACGTTTACGGGTCGCCTGCGCAAAACCTTACCCGAAGACGCACGCGCGCCAGCATCCAAGGCGCTCTGGCTGCGAATCACACGCACCAGAGAACCCTGTTGCAGCACACGCGTGGTCTTGCAGCGAATCACCTCACCAGCCTTGGCATCATGCTCCGCGTGCGTGGTAAGAAACTGGCTGGGATTGCCCACGGGACGCACCTCAAGCAGGTCCCCCTTGCCCACGGGCTTATCCAAGGCAATGTCCACCTCGGCCACCTTTGCCGTGCGAAGGCGCTCCCTGCCGCCCCCGGCTCCCCCGCGGCGAACCTTAACGCTGCCAAACGAGCGCCCGCCCACCACGGCGCCCACAAGCTCTCCGCGATTGTTGGAACGCTCGTAGCTCATTAGCTCGTCTCCGGAGGTGCCCTTGAGGTAGGCGTTGGTAAAGTCGCGGTTGAACGCCCGCTTGAGTCGCGTACGCCGCTCTTCGAGTGCCTCGACGGGAGGCTCAACGCCTCGCGCCAAGTCGTCTAGCTGGGCGCGGTAGGTGCTTATTACCGAAGTTATGTAGTCCGCTCCCTTGAGCCTTCCCTCAACCTTGAGCGAGGCCACGCCCGCGCGCGCAAACGCCGCCAGATCGTCAAACGCGTAGAAGTCGCGCGGGCACAGCGGCCGACCACGATCGGGGGCGCTAAGCACCACCCCGTCCTTGTCTACCAGCTCGTAGGGCAGGCGGCACGGCTGTGCACAGGCACCACGGTTTGCCGAGCGGTTGCCGCCCGTGGAGCTCATCATGCATATGCCCGAATAGCAGATGCATATGGCCCCATGACCAAAGCATTCCAGGTCCACGCCCTCTTTTGCAATTTGCTCTATCTCCTGTAGGGAGAGCTCGCGCGAGAGCGTAACGCGCTGTGCGCCTCGCTCCCTGCACCACGCCACACCTCGCGTGTCATGCACGTTTGCTTGCGTGGACACATGGCATTCAATGTTTGGCCACCGCTTGCGCACCTCGTGCAGCAATCCCCAGTCCTGGATGATGAAGGCATCGGCTCCCAACAGCCACGCCCGACGCACCAGCGCCAGCACCGAGGGCATCTCGTCTGCACGAATGGCCACGTTTACGGTTACGTACACCCTTACGCCGGCCACGTGTGCACGGTCGCAGGCCTCGCCAAACGTCTTGGAGGTAAAGCTCTGCGCACCCCTGCGAGCGTTGAAGGTGTTGCCAAAACCGCAGTAGATCGCATTGGCACCGGCGGCAATGGCGGCGTTGAACTGCGGTGGACCGCCCGCAGGTGCCAGCAACTCGGGCATGTGTGTTGCTTGCAGCATGGCAGCATCCCTCCAAATGTCAAAAGGACAAGACTGGCGGATTGGGGCCAGACCCCAATCCGCCAAAATGGCGAAAAGGAATCTGGCCCCTTTTCGCCAGCCGTTTTTGCCGGTTACACCAGGCGTACGAACTTGCGCTTGCCGTGCTGGATTACGGCGCCAGCAACCAGCGCGGCGGGGTCGATGTTGTACGACTTGGCCTTAACGGCCTCGCCGTTGATCTTTACGCCGCCGCCGTCAATAAACCGACGGGCTTCTCCCACGGAGGCCGCAAGCTTGGTGTCGGCCATGAGCTTGGCCAAATACACCAGGCCCTGGTCGTTTACCGCCACGTTTGCCACGGGATACTCGGGAATGTCGTCGGGAATCTCGGCACGCTTGAACTGCGCGTCAAAGGCGGCCTCGGCTGCCGCGCCGGCGCCTTCGCCGTGATACAGGTCCACAATGTTGCGGGCAAGCGCGCGCTTGGACTTGTATGGGTCGGCCGTGCCGTCCTTAAAGGACTTCTCGATGGCGTCCATCTCGTCAATGGACACCGTGGAGCACAGGCGGAAGTACATGGGCACGATCTCGTCGGCAATGGACATGAGCTTGCCGTACATGTCGTTGGGCTCGTCGGTAAGGCCCACGTAGTTGCCGTAGCTCTTGCTCATCTTTTTGTGGCCGTCCAAGCCCACCAGCAGAGGCACGGTAAGCGCCACCTGAGGCTCCATGCCCTCGGCGCGCATAAGGTCGCGACCGGCCAGAAGGTTAAAGATCTGGTCGTTGCCGCCCATCTCCAGGTCGGCCTTTATTACCACCGAGTCATACGCCTGCAGCACGGGGTAGATAAACTCGTGCAAGGCAATGGACTGCTGGTTAACGTAACGGTTGTGGAAGTCCTCGCGCTCCAGGATGCGCGCCACGTTAAACTGCGACATAAGATGCAGCATGGACTGCAAGTTGAGCGGCTTGAGCCAGTCGCCGTTGTGCACGATGGTGGTCTTGTCCATGTCGAGCACCTTGGCGGCCTGCTCCACGTAGGTCTTTGCGTTGGCCTCCACCTGCTCCTCGGTAAGCGGCGGGCGGGTGCTGTCGCGACCGGACGGATCGCCAATAAGCGCCGTGCCGTTGCCAATAATGAGAGTGACGTGATGACCCAGGTCTTGGAACTGACGCATCTTGCGCAGCGGAACCGCGTGGCCCAGGTGTAGGTCGGGACTTGTGGGGTCCACACCCAGCTTGATGTTGAGGGGCTCGCCCTTTTGCAGCTTCTTCTTTAGCTCGTCCAGAGGCACGATCTGCATGGTGCCCGACGTAATGACCTTTAGCTGTTCGTCAACAGACAACAACGCTCTGCCCTCCAAAGGGTCGTAAGTTTCACACGGCGCCACATCATAGCATAACCAAGCAAAGGGGAGTATCCCCATTGCTTGCTAGCGTGCCACGTCGGCACGCGCTCCACGGCGACGATTGCGCACGCGCAGCGCACGGTCGTCCACAAACGCCCGGGAGCACTCCAGCTCCCACGCGCGCCGGCTCGCCTTCACCTCGGTGTCCAGAATGAGCCCCACCGCCACAAAGAGCGCAGACAAGATCCCTAGGCCCATGGCAAGAAACGCCGTGGGAAAGCGCTCGACCAAGCCGGTGCGGCCAAACTCCGCCACCACGGGCAGACCCAGCACAAGGCACAGGACCAAGCACACCAACGCGAGCAACAAAAAGAACGGCAGCGGCCGGTAGTCCTTAAACAGAGACGCTATCATGCGCAGCACCTTGAGCCCGTCCGATACCGTATTGAGCTTGGAAACCGACCCTTCGGGCCTGTCCCGGTACTCAATGGGCACCTGCTCTATGCGCCACCTCCTGTCCACCGCGTGAATGGAGAGCTCGGTCTCCAGCTCAAACCCCGGAGACAAAACGGGATACGTGCGGACAAACGGCCGGCTCATGGCGCGATAGCCCGTCATCACGTCGGCGTAGTCAAATCCATAGAGCACCTTTATGAGCCAACGCACAAGACCGTTGCCAAAGCCGTGAAACTGTCGCTTGTTCTGGTCGCCATACGTGCCGTTGGAAAGCCTGTCGCCAACCACATGATCGGCGTTGCCAGCCAACACCGGACGCACCAAGTCCAGGGCGGCCTCCGCCGGATACGTGTCGTCGCCATCCACCAGCACGTAGCAGTCGGCGTCTATGTCGCGAAACATCTGCCGCACCACGTTGCCCTTGCCTTGGCGAGGCTCCAGGCGTACGCGCGCCCCATGCTCTTGGGCAATACGTGCGGTCTGGTCCGTGCTGTTGTTGTCGTAAACCCAAATGCTCGCTCCGGGCAGAACGCGACGAAAGTCGTCAACCACCTTTCCCACGGTCTGCTCCTCGTTATAGCAAGGGATAAGCACCGCCACGGTACCGGGCGGCAGGGGCTTTTGCTTGTTGCTCACGGGTCTTCTCGCCTTCTGCTCTCGTACGCAACACGATCCGATACGCATACACCATAGCACGACTCCAGAAGATTGGAGGATGGACGCGCAAGCAAAGGGGAGTATCCCCATTGCTTGGTAACAATGTTGTGCGCAACGACAGCACAAAGACAATGTATAATCTAAGGACTTGTCCAAAAAGGAGGCATTATGGGAGTTCGCAATCGCAGGGCAAAAAAACACTCGCGCACTCATATTGTAGGCTTTGGCATCGCAGGCATTCTTGGCTTCTTGGCACTTCTTGTTATTGCATTGGCCTTCTCGGCCGGAGCGTTGGTTAATTCGTGGCTTCTAAACCTGCCCGACTACCAGTCTGCCGATGCGTACCTGGTGGCAGAGCCCACGCAGGTATACGATGCCGACAACAACGTAATCGCAGAATATTACCTGCAAAACCGTCGCATCGTAACCAAGGACCAAGTGTCGCCCTACGTGCTCATGGGCACGGTTGATACCGAGGACATTCGCTTCTACCAGCACAACGGCATCGACCCGCAGGGCATTGCCCGCGCCGTGCTGGTGCAGTTTACCGGCGGATCCGAGGGTGCCTCCACCATTACCCAGCAGCTCGTGCGCAACACGGTGCTTTCGGACGAGCAGTTTGAGCAGACCCTTAAGCGCAAGGTGCGCGAGGCCTACATTGCCATGCAGATGGAGAAGCGCTACACCAAGGACCAGATCCTTATGATGTACATCAACACCATCTACTACGGTCACGCGGCATATGGCATCCAGGCCGCCGCAATTACCTACTTTAACAAGGATGCAAAGAACCTCACCTTGGCAGAGGCCGCCCTGCTTGCCGGACTTCCCCAGTCCCCCACCTACTACGATCCCACCGAGAACCCCGAGGCGGCGGTTCAGCGCCGCAACACGGTGCTCGACCGCATGCTCACCGCCGGCGACATCACCAAGGAGGAGCACGATGCGGCACAGGCCGAGCCCCTCACCCTCAACCAGGGACAGGTCATAGACGAGCAGGGCGACTATCCCTACTTTACGGAATACGTAAAGCAGCAGCTCCTTAAGGAGTTCGACCAAGACACCGTGTTCCAGGGCGGCCTTAAGGTATACACGACGCTTGAGCCCTCCGTGCAGGCCATGGCGGACGAAGCCGTAAGCTCGCGACTCGCAGAGTACGGCAACGACCAGCTTGAGGCCGCATTGGTGGCCATCGACCCCGACACCGGCCACATTCGCGCCATGGTGGGCGGTCGCGACTACAACGTGGACCAGTTCAACCTTGCCACCATGGCACGGCGCCAGCCCGGCTCCAGCTTTAAGACCTTTACGCTTGCCGCCGCCATGAGCGAAGGCATGAACCCCAACATATTCGTTAACTGCAACTCTCCCATGCAGGTAACCCCCACGTGGAAGGTGCAGAACTTTGGCAACTACAGCTATGGAACCATCACGTTGGCCGAGGCCCTGGCCCGCTCGTCCAACACAGGCTTTGTGCAGGTTGCCGAGGCAATCGGTGCCGAGAAGATCGTTGAGACGGCAAACAAGATGGGCATAGACGAGGAGCTTCCCGCCTACACGTCCATTACGCTGGGCACGGTGGGAGTGCCTCCCGTGCAGATGGCAGAGGCCTATGCAACGCTGGCCACCGGCGGGCTTCATCGAGACTCGGTTGCCATAGCAAAGATCGAGGACCGCAACGGCAACACCATTTACGAGCACAAAGACAACCCCGAACGCGTTATAGACGAGGCGCTGTCGCAGGCCGAGACTGAGGTGCTCGAAACGGTAATCACCTCCCCCAACGGCACCGCCCACTCCATGCAAAACCTCATCACCATTGACCAGCCCATCGCTGGCAAGACCGGCACGTCCGAGAACTACCGCGACCTTTGGTTCTGCGGCTACACCCCGCAGATCTCTGTAGCCATATGGTGCGGCTATCGTACCGAGTCCACGGTGTACATTGGGCGCGACATTGGACACCCCGACACCACGTCCTGCCCCATATTTGCGAGCTTTGTAAACCAGCTCCTTGCCGGACTCGACCGCATGGAGTTCCCCACCACAAGCACCAAGCCCGAATACAAGGCCAACTCCGAGTGGGACCTTTCCAACACCGACAAGTTCTCCAGCTCGCGCGAGGATGGCGTGTACGGCGAGGACAGCTACTACAACTACTACAACAATTACAATAACTAT
>JAUMWL010000268.1 GCA_030529665.1 Coriobacteriales bacterium | reverse complement strand
GGACGCCCAGACGCCCGGCGCCAGCCTTGACCGGGCGAGCAGCCCGAGCGCGCCCTGCGGTATACTCTCGTGCATCCGGGTCCTCCTTGTGTTGGCTTGTTTGGCGACACCAACTATACGGGAGGGCCCGGACACCTTTAGATGCCGGCCGATGTCAATCTTGGTCTAAAAGAGCTTTCGCAAATTGACAACGGCATAGCAAGGAGCGTTGCAAGTTAGGGTTGCATGGTCCCGTCCGGACGGTATGATTTCGTTCGCCAAAACAGATTTCATACTTGGGAGGGAGGGGACCATGCAGGCACCAATCATAACGCTCGACGAGGAGATAGAGGCCAGCTGGAGCACCGCTTTACCGACCGCGAGCTGGGCGGACGCAGGCGCAAGGCCATCGCAACCGTCGAGCGCTACGACGCTCTCGGCACCTTGAGCGCCTGCCCTATGTCCAATAGGTAGCCCTAAGCAAGAAGACCATAGCCGCCCAAAGACGTCCCCACGAACGGCAACAAGAGACCAACGACAGCCTGCGTATTCGTAACGACATCCTTTGGCACGTCCCACCACTAGAGACGGTCCCCCGTCGTTACGGAGCCGTCGGCTCTTTCTTACGGCAGTTGAATCTTGGGCGAGTAGCGCGTGAGCCTTTCCGACACGACGTAGGGTATGCCCTCCTCGTCGAGCACCTCGCAGAACAGCCGCAATGGCCGATCGTCCTTGCCGAAGAGCTGGAACGCAATGCAGAACAAATCGGGCAAGGCGTTGACCTCGAGGATGAGGTCACCGTCCGAGATGGTGTAGGCACCCTTTATATGACGTGCCATACCACCCCAATCGACCCGGCCTACGTAGCTCACGCTCCAAGGATCACGCGGGTCGCTCCTAAAGGAGCTGTTGGACAGCGCAAAGCGCTTCTTTTTCTTGAGCGTGGGTTGCTCGTCGATGCCTCTTTGCACCTTGTTGATCTTGAAGAAGCGCTCGCGACCTAGCACGGGGAGATTCTGCTCCTTGATCGCCCGACGCGCGACCTTGCTGAGCTCTTCCATGGAAGCGTCTCTCATGTCCCATTCGTATCGAACATGGATGAAGCGAACAAAGTCGCGATAGGAGGCTCTCGCATCCAAGTCATCGCGATAATCGGCCGCTATTCTGCCCGAAAGGTGAGTGCCCTTCTTCTCTTTGAAGAATCGCGATGCCATTTTGAACATCGCCGCCGTAAGGATGGTATTTGGCGTTCCGTCAATCCTGGTCGCATAGTCCATGAGGTCCGATGCGGGGATGTCGAGCTGATAGTAGTAGTTCTCATCCTTGACGAAGGGGTTGAAGAGATAGTTGAGCCCCCTCTTCATGGCGACGTTGGAGTCACCCACGTAATGAGCGCTTGGCTCGTCGTGAGGCATCTTGGACTCATCGGGGTATGCCAGCTCCTCATCGGAAATGGGGGTCCCAGGCAGGCGGATGTCCTCCGGAGCATCCAGCGGGCCGTAGAGTCCGCAGAGATACAGGTAGAGCGTCGTCTTCACCCAAAAGAGCGCACCGTACGCACCGCATATGGAATGGGGGAAATTGAACCACACCCAATCGTCCTTGTACGTAATGACAAAGAGGTGGTTGTTGGTCTCGTCTCCTCCCAACACAAGACGCTCGCACCTCTCGGGCAGAACCGGGAGGGGCCTGTCGTTGCGCTCAAGGGTATAGCTCTGGTTCTCGTCAAGTCCCACGCGAACGCTAAAGTAGGGAAACCTCGCGATTGCCTCCTGCGCAGCATGGTACAACACCGCGCTGTCAACAGGGGCATCAAGGTGTACCTTCACCCTTACCGTGAAGGGAAGCTTGTTCATGTACTCGTAAAGCAAGTGGGTATCTGGGTTCATGGCCACCCCTTATGTATGTCTTTCGCCAAGCAAATGTTATGCGCTTGGGATTATAACACGCAAAAAACAATAGCTCCTTTAGACCAAGATTGACATCGCCTCAGGGCCCCAAAGGTCGTCCTCGGTGACCTCCGGGAGCCTGCCCTCCCAGTACTCCCAGAAGGGCTGCGGCTCGTCGGTGAGCATGGCGCGAGTCACGCGGTGGGTGCCGTTGGCGACATGTGCCCGCAGCGACTCGGTCGCCGACGCGTCGGACCCCCTCGCCTGCTCGGTCCAGCAGAGCCACCACACGTGGTCGTGGCGGCGCCTCGGGCACTCGTCGGGCTCGCCCTCCCGCACGCCGGACATCTGGGCGAGCGCCGCCCCCCTCAGGCACCCTGTCAGCGACTCCTTCTGCTCCGGCGGCAGGTCGAGCGCGCCCTGCAGTATGCTCTCGTGCATCCGGGTCCTCCTTGTGTTGGCTTGTTTGGCGACACCAAC
>JAUMWL010000002.1 GCA_030529665.1 Coriobacteriales bacterium | reverse complement strand
GCACGGGCGCCCGCGAAGCGGGCGATTGTGTACACACCAAACGATCCTTGCTGTTCTCCGATTTGGCCGTGGGGACCGGAAACGGCCTACGTTAGCTGGCTTATGTGTACCGTTTTGCGCATCTTTGATGAAAGTAACCCGGTGTATTACGAAACTAGTAGCCGATAGACTCCAAGCATCGTTCATGCTCCACAAAGGAGCAGATCCCGCCATCAGGTACGCACCTATCTAGGAGACACCGGACCTGCGGGGCTTCTCAATCGATAAAATCAAAGGTGTCCTTAAATCTGCTTTTGAACACTTCGAATAGGCGCATAAGGAGTGCTTCGTCATCCACAGAGGAGTACACTTCAATTTCGTCCTCGTCGGTTTCCTCTATTCTAAGAATCACGACTTCGGGCAGACCACTGTCATCGTCCTCGACGGGAAGAAGCACAACGTATTCGGATTCCTCCCACTCAATTAAATCGAGAAACTCGAACTCGACATCCCCGCCTTCATCGTCTTGCAAGACGATGATGTTATTCAAATCACTCATGTGTCCTCACATCCATTCCGCCCCAACTGAAGGCAATCCCAAGTAATTGTCATGATAGAGATGCACCATTGCCCGCATTGCGCAAAGCCTGAAACTGCATCGTTGTACCAGCGAGAAACGTCTGTGCAAGGTCATACGAATCACGAAAGACCCGCAATTCGCTTGCGCACTCGAACCACGTTACGATGCTCCGAGTGCTCTCCATACGCCGACACATACAAATCTAAGGATTTGGCCAGCATCTCGAGGGCTTCGGCCGTCTCTCCCTTTGAGTTCATCGCTTCGCCAATCAGCTCGTAACATCGCGCAATACTACGCCTGTTGTTTTCCATCGCATCTGGAAGCGCGCAATACAGCGACTCAGCGATAACGGCATGCTCAAACGCATCGTCGTGACGCCCGGTCTTCAAATACAGGCTTGAGAGGTCGAGCAGCGTCTCGGCGATCCTGCCTTGCTCGTCAGAGCGTGTATACATCGTCTTTCTGATTGCGAGTATGCGGCTCAACTCGCTTTCGGCCATCTCGACGTGTTCTCCTCCCAGTTCCATACGTGCAGACGCACAGTTCCTCAGCGAGATGATCGTGAGAGGATTGTCGTCACCGTACAGGATTCTTCGTATCCGATAGCTTTCCTCAAACTGCTTCAGTGCGTCGCGTGGTTTGCCGCGACCCATCAAACACCAGCCCAGCTGGTTAAGCCCGTTACACGATTCTACGGACGTCTCTCCATATGCCAAACGTTCGAAGCGTAGCGCGTCCACTGCTTGGGCTTCGGCATCTTCGTAATCCCCTCGTTGGTAGTACAGAGAGGACAGCTGGAAGTGTAGTTGGGCTCTCATCGCAGCAGATAGGTTTACCCACGGCTCGAACGACGTCCGCTCTGCTTGGCGCAAACACGCCTCCGCATCATCGAATCTCTCCGCATTAAGGTAGGCGTCTCCTTGATAGATTCGGATGAAACAGAACAACTCGGGTTTATCCTTTGCGCACTGTGCAAGGTCTAGGCAGTCCTCGACTGCGTCTGCGCAACCCGCTGCCTTAGCGTTGTTGCCGTTTTGTCGGTAGAAGGCGCTTAGTCGCACGAGAGATTCGGCAGCGCCGATCGCCTCGTCCGCTTTTCTTAGGCATCGGTACGCAGACCAATACCCTTTCTCGACATCGTCAGAGTGGTATCCAAGGCGGTACAACACATAAGCCCGCTTCATGGCGAGATACCCAATGCCTCGGGACGCAGGCTCACCATCGACGAAGAGAACCTCTTGCGCGGTCCTGAGGTCAAGAATGCCTTCGTCACAGCATGAGACAGCCTCTTCAAGGCGCACAGCAAGGTCCAGAGAATCCGCAAGAGAAAGGTATGCCTCGGCCAATTTCCCGACGTCTTCCGAGTCCCCACGACCGGATCTGAGTCGTCCGCCAAACACCCTCACCGCATCACGAGAGAACGACTCTGCCGTGTCATATCGACATACCGCAATGCTGTCCTTGGCCTTCTTCAGGAGTAGCCTAGCCAAAATAACGTCGGAGATCAGACGGTCAAGCATGAGCGCAAAGGTTTCGCGATCGTCAGAGCGAGACAAGCACGACGCCCTTGCGTCCTCCACGAAGCCGATCAGGTTTGCCAGCCCGAAGTCCCCCATCCTCATGACACCGTTCTCGTACTCTGTAAAGCATACTGTGGCGAGCGCCCGCAAACCAAGGCCCGTGTCTACTTGGTATTCTCCGGCAAGCGGCGAACGCAGCCAATCTGCAATCGACTTGTGCGTCAGCGTTACGCACCCACCGGCTACAGAAGCGAAATGACCGCAACGGATCAGGAACGACGTAAAGTCTGGGTCGCTCCAACCAGCCGACATCCTCAGTATCCGAACCGGCACCGGTTCGGGGCAGACAGAGAGAACACTAAACGCCTCAGCATACCCCTTGAAAGATTCGCCGACATAACCTGAAACCGCATCAGAAAACATGCGATCGAAGTACCTTCGGTATACCATGCCTAGTGGTTGAGGGACTCGTGGCAAGGCATCTGGGTCAACCCAACCATAGGTAATCTCGTCACATAAGAGCTTGGCGTGAAGGAAGATGCCAGAGCTTGCCGTGAGAACGCGTTCAACCCTTCGGTCACTCAAGTCGGTCTCAAGCCGTAGAGCAATGTACTCTCGTACGTCCCGCACGTTCTCACCCGAAGACTCCTCAATGTCTACGCGGGTCGATTTGCGAAGGTGGGAGATTGCGTCGGAATGTCTTCGGCAAGTTACAACGAAGCGAATCCAGGGAGGCAGGTTCTGCTCGTGCAAGGCAATCATACCCGGAATCGTTTCATCCCACTTCGTGGTGATTCCCGGGCGTTCAAGCTCATCTATTCCGTCTACCAGTATGACCATCGTAGGACGGGAAACACTTATCAGGTTCTTCAGTGGCTTGATGACGTAACGTTCGAAAGCGGTGCCTTCACACTTAGACGTGGGATTGTCTTTCTGGGCGCGTTCCCCCCTGACCAAGTTCAGAAGACGCAGCCTGTAGTCTGGGAACCTGCTTGCCAATTGGAACGCAATGGATCTGGCCACGCATTCTGGGTTGTTTGACACTGGATTGTTCCACTCGCAGTAGACGGCAGCGCCCACCCTTTCGTTGAACAACAGCTCGTGCGCTACGAATGCAGACTTGCCGACACCAGGTGCCCCTGTTACCAGCAACGTTCTCGGAGCGTGCTCATCCCCCATCCACTCGTCGAGCATTTCCTTGAGCCATGCACGGCCGTTGTAGACCTCCCTCTCAAACGTATGCTGCTTGACATTGTCCTCGTCAGGGGAAAGAATCGCTCGCAGCTCGTTCATTTGGCTAACGTACTCGACAACCCTGGCATCCTCCACCACGGCAATGATTTGGTCGAGCTTGGGCTTATACCACTCTTGGAACCTGCCGTCACAGGACAGGAAATCGGTAAAGAACGACCCCCAGTATTCCGAGAAGACCGCTTTCCTCTGCGGGCTCCTCCCGGCATCGTGCAGCCGTTTGGCCCAATCTTTATACCACGCCAGGCCATCGCGGTCACCAACATGGGACTGCCATCCAATCATGTCTATACTGTTTCTGAAGCGAACGGTGGCGGGGGGCCGAACATTCGCCTCAAGGACGATTGACTGTACTAGCGCACCCTTTACCCCAACTGCAATCGATAGCTCCTCGAGACAAACGCCAGGCACCCTTACGGAGTAGGCACTAGCAAACGAGAACGTCGTCTCACATTCAAGAAGGGCCTTTGTGATGGAATATCTCCAGTCGTCGCCGGACTTGATGTCGGCCTCGTCAATAAAGACCCTGTGGCCACGCTTTTCCAAGTCTCGCCGAATCAAGTCGACCACTGGGACATTTTGGTCGTGGCCGTAACTAATAAAGATCCTCATTACCGAGCCTTCCGTTTCAGCGCTTTATATGACCAGTCTCAGTCGGAACGTTGTCCTCGTGTCATCGTAGGGAACCGCGTCTCTATGTAGCATCATAAAAGGTGTTACTCACTAGCTGGGCTAAAACCCTTCTCAACAAAACACCTTTCATTCCGAGCGGTCAGACACGCACGAGACCCCGATCACCAATCCGCCGACAATTCAGTTGCCTCCGCCAGCGAAGCCCCTTCCTTAGGCATGGCTATCTGGTACTTCAATTTTGCTTCCATTCGCATCGACGACGGGCACATTGGAGGCGAGGACCTCCAGTGCCCAGTCGGTCGGGATGCCGTACTCGCCAATCTTTTCCCATTCTCCCTCGTCGTTGAGGCGGAATTGGCTGACATTGCCCTCGACGTCAGCGCCCGATACCGTGAGGCTCTTGTCCCAGACGAGGACGGGCGTCCCGTCGCTTACGGAGAACGACGACGCCTCGACTCTTCCCCCACGGAAGCCCTCCTTGAACACGACCCAGTAGTCCTTGCCGTCAAAATCTGAGGAGGGAACGTGCCCGTTCTCTTGTACCTCATCGACGTCTTCGGTGGAGTGCTCAGTCCCCCTTTTCGTGCCATCGGCGCTTATCAGACGCACGTCGCCGGTTGCGATTGAGTCCACGTTGAGGAAAGAGGTGTCGTGATATGCGCCTTGCAGGCCGTCACACTCGAGCGTCACAGGACTTCCGTCATACCCCGCCCACTCGCCAAAAGAGTTGGACTGGCTCGACTCGAGCAACACGTCGCGCGCCTCCGCCTTTTCAGTCCACTTGTACTCATAGAGGTAGGTTACCGGCTGCTCAAGTGCCAGTGAGACCACGGAGATCTTCTCGCCATACACATCCTCTTCGTGCACCCTCACCACGCCCGAGAGAACGTAGGGCCCACGAGGTGCCAGCGAGAGTGACGAGACCTTGCCGTCTCCCGACACCGTGACATCCCAAGATGCCTCCCTGCGCCTGCTCTGGGCGAGGAACTGGTACTTCTCCTGATCGATTGCACCTGGAGATACGTTCGATTCCTGCTTGCTCGTGTACCACAGGGAGACTCGGTAGGTGTTGCCGTCCTCACTCGTCACCACCGGCTCCTCAAGCACGCATGTCTCCACGCTGCCAAGGCCAGAGTACGCCGACTTCTGGTAGTCGCCCACGCCGAACGATGCGTAGAGCGCCGAGGACTCGTCTATGAGCGCCATGCACCTGTCTTCCACGGAGCGATCATTCGCGACCTCGACTGACCCGTCGAACGACCAGTCGTCGTACCAAATGCCGACGAAAGCGGCTGCCACCTCCCTGGGGTCGTTATCTACCGCCTCTTCCTCGCCATCGTAGTGCTCGATCCTCCCCGGTATGGTTGTGGTCTCCACGACCTCTTCCGGAATCCCCACCTCATCAAAGGCCCTTCCTATCGCCGTGACTTTTTCGTCGTCATACCCAAGCAGAACAGCCGAGGCCTCGATTGCCGAGCGACAGGTGAATACATCCGAGTCCTGGTTGAGAAGGAACATGGAGTAATACCAAAGAGTCCTCAGCTCGTGGAATGTCATGCCTGACTCATACATGAGATACGCCGCGTGGCTGATAGCAGTGCTGTTGTGATGGGCCTCGTTGCCCCACCCGGACGCACCACCTTCGGAGTAGCTTATCGCGTGGGGACCGCCCTCCGAGGTGTTCTCGTCAAGAGGATTGGCGATGTTTCTGCAGTTGTCGTCATACGACCATGACGCCTGCTCGTCAATCGTGATCGCCATCACGTCGGCATATGCCTCGAGTATTGACTCCCCCATGACATCCATCTTGATGGGGCATATGCTTCTCTGCACGAGGTGCGTATACTCGTGCAGCGTGCAGGCGTACGAGATGCCATTCTGGGTATTGAACTCGATGAAGGCCGGCACGCTCTCCCTTTTCCCATCACTGCTGGCCCTCTCCCAGCCAGCGGTGTTAGAACATGCGTTTGAGACGTTGTCCGCGTCGGAGCCCACTCGTATGAAAACATTGAGGGTGCCGTTTCCGTCGTCATAGCCATTCCTATAAAATCTCGAATACGCATCGTGCGCTCTCTCGACGTTCGCCAAGGCCTTCGCAACATCATCACGATCCCAAACGTTGTCTTCGTCTGTCATGAGAGGGCAGTCCGACTCGTTGCGCTTTCCCGGAGACGAATTGTTGTCGTGGTCAATCTCCTGCACCATCGCGTCGAAGACGTGTATGTTTCGACTGGTGTCCTCGGAAATGTAGAGGTCATCCTCAAACAGTGCGTCAAGCTCAAGGCCATAGTTCTTCGCCCTGCCCCTTCGCATCTCCCCCTCGTAGCTCACGGTACCAAAGCTTGCGACCAGCTCTCCCGTCTCCGCGCTGTAGAGGTAGAGGTGATCCGGCGTCTCGATTCTCCAGCACAGCTCGCCGTCATTGTTCGTCTTTGGCCAAATGACGAGTTCTGCCGAACTGAGATATGGAGCAACGTCAGATTTTGGGTCAAGCTCATCAGCGCGTATTTTGGGTGTTGTCCCGATGCTTGATCCGGCAAAAATGGCCCCCGACAACGCCTTCGGGACATCCGTCCCATCGACCACGACCACGATATCGCGCCCGAATACTGGTATGTCCTTATAGCACTGGTCAAAGCGGTAGAAGGTCAACTCGCCAACCGTGTCCTCGCGACTAAACTTGAGACGGTCCCTGGCTTCATCGACCTCCAAAAGCCCCGAAGCATCCACGACCGCGTCAAGCGCGTCATCCTTGTCCTTTACGTTTCTGGTCGTAAACTCACCCATGATGAAGCTAGGAAGGCCCTCCGAGTTATGGCGCAGCTCATGCGCATGTCTACCATCTGTCTCCACCGACGAAACATCTGAATGCCCGTCGCCTTCACCATCGCGCAGTACCAAGTGCGGCAATGCGACCACCGCCACGACTGCTATCAGCGCCACCGAGATTGCCAAGGCGAAATTCCTTCGAAAAGCGCTTTGCCCACGCCTCTTCCTGTCGTCGATAATAGGCAGACCGCATGTCCCACAAAACTTGGCATCGTCTCTGTTCTCGGCACCACAGTGGTTGCACCGCATATCTCCGTCGTCCCTTCCCTTTGGCCACGGTTTTCTTCTAAGCTGTCTTCAAGATTGTTCGTCCTTTGAAGCACGCCCCAAGAAACCAGCAAGTCCTGAAACGCCCGCCACCGACAACTCTCCAAACAGCATAGAGATAGTATCAATCACGTTTTCAGCAGCGTTTGCGTAATCGAAACTTGCCTGTCGTTGGCTCAGATCAGGGAAGGCGTTTCCCCGCAAAAGAACCTGACTCTAGCTTCTTGTTAGACGGAAGGACCCGAAGCACCTATCCGCAAGTGGCTAAGCGACTTGCGCAAAAGTACCAAAGTGATGCCAACATGATTGGCCTACACAATCGTTTTGTAGCATTACACAAGCTATTCAAGCCCATGCAATTACGTAAGGACCAGGAAACACCACAAGAGGTGAGGGACTGTCTTCGCATTGCGTAATGCGAAGACGAATCGATGCATACGATCAGAATCAATCAAATCACTGGAAGAAACACTTTGTAAGGAGATGTACGGACAAAATCTTTTGCATGTGCTTTGGAATCGCATGCGTTACTGGCAGGCCATCAAATGCCGTGTGCTGTCTGCGGGTGGAAAGGCGTATGGATTAGCCAGATAAAACACGAGGTTCGGTGGAACGAGGAGGACACCTTGGTTGTTATGGAAAAGCTCGACGTGATGGGCGAGACACACAATCCGATCGCAATCGACATCGACTATTGCAGCGTCGGAAAGGATGGACGACCGAACGAAGACTACGTGCTTCTCGGAGAGAAAATGTACGCATGCGTAGCCGACGGAATTGGAGGCGCGCCACTCGGTGATGCCGTGGCTCGGTATGCCTGCCACGCGGCAATGCGCGTCCTCAAAAGGAATGGATCTACGGAATTGGCAGTCGTTGCGGCACAAGACCAAGTCATGAGGTTCGTGTCGGACATCGATTCTTTAAGAAGCGGTACGTCCCTAGTGGTCATAGCCCTACGTGGCAAGAAGCTGGAAGCGTCTTGGGCTGGCGATACTGCCTTGTTTGTGTTGAAGAGGGGACGAGAGCCGCACGAAGTCGTCTCGAGCCTCGACGCAGACCTCTTTGGCACGACCCCGCCACTGGGAAAGAGCAACGATGGACGAATGGTCACTGTCAGTGATAGTATCGACGATGTCGACTGCATCGCAGTCTGCACCGACGGCGCATGGCGAGCTACTGGTCGTGAGGAAATCGGTAGACTTCTCGCTACGGAAATAACCGCAAGGGAAACCGCAGCAAAGATAGTGCTTGGTAGACCCTCGCGTGACGACTCGACCGCTTTGGTTGCTAGATTTCATCGCGGCACACGGAGACCCACAATGGGAGGGTTGCATGATTAACGCCACGGCCAAGTACGTATCCACGAAGCCGCAGACGGCAGAGTCAGGCATAATCGAGGACACATACGGGAACTGGAGATTCACGTACAACCCCGCACAGACACCACTGGTCTCATCCAAGCGGAAACGAATCTATCGCGGAACCTTCGAAAGCGGGGTCCAAAGCGAAGTGGTGGCGGCGTGTGCAGTGGCGTTCGAGCCCACATCTATGGTCGCCTTCGGCGACGAGTGCGCCAATCTCGGCCTGCTCACGAGCCTAGGCGTCGGGCCGGAGCTGCTGGCAGTCTCCCAACACCGCTTCACCGGAACCGGAGTCGCGGCACCCGTAATCGTCGAGCGAGACGCGGGCGAGAACCTCGCCCAGATTCTACGGAACAAAGCCGGTCAGCACGGGGAACGGCCAATCCTCCACGCGCCCGGAACCCCAGAGCGAGAGCTGGAAAACCTCAAAATACTGTTCGACGTGTACGCACAGCTGCATAACGCGCACCAGGCAGGTGTGTACCATCGTGACTTGCGATGCGAGAACGTATGCGTACGGCGCTTCGGCAAAAGACCAGCAGACATCCGCGCGACGGTCGTTGATTTTGAGTTGAGCGCGGCCCTAATGGTAGGAGAACTCGTCGCACGCGCGCCGTTATTCGGCACACTCTTTTCCGAGATCCCGTCGCACGTGGTTGGCGCCCACTGCATGCTTGAACCAAACCCGCTGGAACTGGACATGGGGTACCTTGGCGCGCTGAAGTACCACCTAATCCGCAACGACCTACCACTCAACGGAATACGACATTCCGCCGACGCAATCGACGACTTCCTCAACTTCCTCGAAGAGTCGGTTGGGTACTTCAGCTACTCAAGCCTCGCCGCACCGCCGTATGCTAGGCACCTTAACCAAGCGATTGACATAGACCCGCTAGCGAAGAGGCTCGGCCTCACGCCAGTGAATGAGACAGTCTTTGCCTCAAGAACACTCCTCGCGCATGCGCGGAGCTATCACAGGCCCTATCTGGACGGAGAAGACATGAAAGCTTGCATGAACGGAGCTGAGGCACGACTCACCGAGATGGTAGACCGCATCGTGGCCGCCAAGTTCGAGACCTACAAGGCGCTGAGGCGCAAGCAGGGCTTAGAGGTGATATACGAGAGGGTCGAGGACCAGCCATTAGACCTGCGGCGATCGAACTACGCTCAGGCGGAGCACGTTCCCAACAAGGTGCGCGCACTCGGCTACCTGCTTGTGCCCGAGGAGCGGGCCAGCGAGTACGAGGAAGTCACCTCGTTCACGGACGAGCAGATCGAGGTACTCGCACGCCTAGAACACGACAGGTGGATGAGGGAGAGGCTTGAGGCGGGTTGGACCCTCGACAAGAGCTCTAGCGGCGGCGATCCGGAAAAGAAGACCTCTCCATACCTCGTGCCGTATGACAGGCTGAGCGAAAGAATCAAGGAGTACGACCGTGACGCCGTCCGCCAACTCATCCCCCTTGTGAGAAGTGCACGGCTGATGGTAGTAAGACCCAAGCCCTAAATCCCTCCGAATCAGCGCGATATCCGTGTACTTCGATACGGGAAAGGCCCGTGCGCCCAAACGAGCGCGCGGGCCACAAGGTCTCCGACTACGCTAAACGTAGTCCTCGGTTAAATCGACATGGGACGACACAAACAGAGTCGCAGCATCCTCGTAGGCGTTCGTATCCAGAACGTCCACGTTGGCGGAAGCACCAACCCTCAGGTAATCCCCCGGCCGTAGCTCGATCAGGGTTTGGACAGGCGTGATACCATCTGCTGTCACGATGCTGGACCCGTTGGTTGAGGCGAGGTCGTAGTACCGCCAAGTGTCATCCTCGCACAGGAGCATTCCGTGCCAGCGGCCAACTGCCGGATGTAGCACCGTGGGAAACACAACCGGTTCGCGGTCATCCACCGTAGCGATCGTCTCGCTGTCATCAGCGAATAGTTCTCGGCAGCGTGCAAGGTACTTGTCGATTTCCGGACTCCTGCCAAAGAAAACAACCTGCGAAGGACGGAACAGCTCCGAATATCCCGTATGGGCACCTCTGGCGTCAAAGACCTGCGTCAGTCGAATTATCGCGCTTTCGCGCCCGTCGTAGCCGTCGAAGCCCGCTCCGCCAAACCCTGAATCCGTTTCCGTCTGGGTGGTATCCTCGTTGAGTCCAAGCGCCAAGCGGTCGTTTGGTCCGAAGACCAAGCCAGCAAACAAGGCCGTGGCAAACTCACGGAACGGGTGATCCACAGAGTTCAAATCGCCATCAGAAAGACGTCTGTGCGCCATATAAATGAGACCGTTGAGCGTCTGGATATACCTTTGGATGTCGGATGGACGATGTCGCTCCGACCGCAGGCCGCTCTCGATGGCGGGAACCACACTGGTGAAGAACCTCACCGGGAAGTCCTCAATGCCAACCAACAACGCTAGGTACGAAACGTTGGCAGCCTCATCGTTCTCGTAAAGATCCACGACTCTCTGCACGCAGCGTTCAATTGCGTCGCCCTCACACTGGTCTAGAGCGGTTTGTTCAAGCTCATTTTTGCTTCGGCAGCCCTTAAGTCTGTCGCGGTAGGCAGAATGAGAAGGTATCGTACTATACTCGCCCACATACCCTTGGTTCTCATCCTCAAGCTCTTCGTTCATGGAGAAGCCGTCCGCCTCTTCGATGTAGACGCGCGCCCGCACTGCTTTTGACTCAAACTGCTTGGTGGCAACTTTCGAACGCTCTTTCTCGTCCTTGCAACTTCTGAGAGACTCTGCGTATGATGATGCTTCGTCGATTGTCCGGAACCCACTTTCCGGACACTCTCCTCTGGCAAACAATTCCGCCTCGGCACGATAAACCTCCACGCCGACCTCGTTAAGCCAGAGCATCTCGAAGACCCTTTGGCGACATTTTCTGTCACCGTTGCGAAGGCTCGACGCGGTCCAGATGTGCGAAAGGCTTGTGCCGGCAACACGGTCTGGGAACATGTCCCGACAGAGGCCGAGTACCGAGTCTCCGTCTTTCCGATCGCCCAACAAGTCAGCCGCTGCCTTACAGTAGCCCTCAATACCAGAGTGATACCATTCGTCCATAACGTCCTCCCAAAACACAACCCATGCACATTGCTGCCACGATTATCGTTCGGAAACCGACTCATATGACTGCACGCGGCCCCGACAACCATCACTGTAGGCACTAACGCAAATCCTACGACAACCAGAGTCAGATGGCTCCACGGTTCTGGCAAGCGACAGGCCTCCGTCGTTCAAGACTACTTTCCACACATTAGCACAGCGCTACGTTGACTCGCACTCTGTTTGCGCAATGAGACCATCTGAGCTCTGGGATAATCGTTCCTAACAGCAGGCAGGCGCTTAGAGCCACGCCCGTCTGCTTCATCACCGAAACCGCCTACGAATTATTGTCATGCTTGTGCTGATAATGAAAGTTGGCTGTTCCGATGCGTGATGTTATTCAGATACACTTCTGTTACGCGAGAGGGGGTGACAATATGAAGAAATTTGAGTATCCGCAGATGACTGTCCTCAGCAAATCAACGAGGGAGGCCGCCTACGGGCCGGAGAACCCGTACCACTGCACGTTCAAGGCGTGCTGCTACCAGGGCAAGTAGCACAGGCGAGCTCTGAGGCTCACAACCTGGGGCACGAGTACGCTTCGTGCCCCTTTACAAAAGATTACAGTCGCTACAGCTGGAATACTTCGCGACGTGAGATGAATCCTTGGTAGAACCCAGCCGCTCTAGCTGTGCTCCAGTATTCTGGACGGACCACAAAAAGAGCGTGTGTCGACGTCAAGGAGATGCCACAAGTTTGAGCTTGCGCTAAGCTGCGTCAGCGCCATCCTAAGTAGCGGCTCTGAGATGCTATTTCAGGGAGAGGAAATGAAACAGAACGACGCGTTCGTCATGCGTGACCTATACGGGCATCACATCCTCATGCCAGTAAGGAAGAACGACGCTAGCGATGACCCCATTGCGCTCAATGATGTTGGTGCCGATATCTGGAGGGCCGCCAACGACTGCACCACCGCTGCCGACCTCGTTGCCAGCGTTGCATCCGAGTATGGACTCGAGGAAGGCTCGCCAGAGAAGATGGCTGTGTCCTCATTCGTTGACCAGTTAGCAGAGATGGGCGTCTTGCTTGATGACGGGAAAGGGGTCTAATCATGGCTGAGTCCTATTGCATGCATTCGCAAAAGATGAACGACTTCATTGACGAGCACTTCGAGGGTATCCGGGCACCCTTCACCGCTGGATTCGAACTCACGGCAAAGTGCAACCTCAACTGTGTACACTGCTACGCGAAACCAGGTCGTGGCCATGATGACATGACCACGCAGGAGTTCAAGGACATCGTTGATATATTGTGCGAGCGAGGTCTGCTTGATGCCTACCTTACAGGAGGAGAAATCCTTGTCAGAAAGGACTTCGAAGAGCTGTACCGCTATATCAAGGGTAAAGGCGTGCTCGTATCGTTGCTCACCAATATCACCCTGCTGAACGAGCATCACATCGAACTCTTTAAGGAGTTGCCACCCGAGGTGATCAGCACCAGCATGTACGGCTACTCCGAGGAGTCTTACGAAGCCGTCACTGGAGTCAAAGGCAGCTACCGAAAGTTCATGGACGCTCTCGACCTGTTACGTGCGAATGGAATACCCTTCGAGCTCAAGTTCGTCGCAATGGAGCAAAACATCGACGACCTCTACAAGGTACGCGAGTTCGGCAACCAGATTGGCGTGCCCATGGTCATCATCCTTGATGTGCATCCCATGAGCGACGGCTCCACCAAACCTATGGACTTCCGCCTTACACCCGAGGAGGCGTTCGACTTCGACATTAAGGACATGGGGCGCCGAACCTTCTGGGAGGACGTAGCCCGTCAGTTGCTCGAGGGGGAGATAGACACCCGGCCGCGTCAGACGGTCGAGCGCTTCGGAGGCGGCTACCTCTATCCCTGCTCCATTGCAAATCAACACGTGTTCATTACGTCCGACTACAAGATGCAGGGTTGCGTTCGAGCCTCGTATCGTCAGTTCGACCTCCGCCACGGCTCCTTCGACGAGGGCTGGCAACACCTGCAACGCGAGTTCGTGGACAAGAAGGCAACTGACAGATACCCCTGCATCACCTGCAATAAGATTCGATACTGCGAGCACTGTGTGGCAAACTTCAAGCTTGCCTATGGCGACGAGGAACACGTGGACCCCTTCTTCTGCAGGGTCGCAGAGCTACGCAAGGAATTTGTTGACGAGCATATCAAGGCTTTACTCGCCAATAATTAGTATCCCGAAATGCCAACAAATCCGGCTCGACGATAAGAGCAAGGAAAGGAGTCTGTAAGTTATGGGTGTCAACGATCCGATTCGCTATAACTGGACGCTTGGATGGAACGGCGATAGCTTTTGCACCCCCCGCCCAATCGTAAACCCCCTCATTAAGGCCATTCTCGAAAACGACTATGCGAGTCTAGACCGGCTGTACCATGCGGGTGCCCGGTTGAGCCGATGCGATGAGACCACATTGAAAAGAGCCTTGTACCATGTCGCTGGCGAATACAAGACTATGCACTGGCTTGTTAACCACGGTCTATTTGGAAGCTATGACCTCAGGCATGGCGCGGACGGATTCTATGGTGACGAGACCTACGGACCAGACGGGCGCGCATCTGGGCCACTCGCGCTTGCTTGGTACTATGGGTCACTCGAATGCATGGAGCTGCTAGCGTCTCGGGGCTTCCAAAGAGACTTCTTCAATGTTGGAGATTACCATTCCGGGCTAGCAGATGCCATTTGCGCAAACGACGACGTCCAGGCAATGAGAGTCCTACGTGCTCATGGTTACCATGTAAGGCCATGGGATCCATATGACGTCAATTACCGAAGCCTGAAGAGGAAATATCCGGGTTGTGCTGTTATACGAGACATCGAGAACAATCCACTCGTTACTCGGAAAAGTTTCGGCCTTGACCACGACGGCCTGAGGCCACTTCGCGAACCTGAGCTCATCAAGGTCCGTTTCTTCCACAAGTCAGAGGACAATCGGTATAACGAGCTTGAGCTTGCGGACTACGAGGATCGAGTTCGTGCGCAAGCGGAATTCGCCCGCAACTGGTCGCCAAACGGAAGGGCGCGCACCGCTGCCGAGCAACAGGCCGAAGACGACTTCTTTGAGTCTGCCTTGAGCAAAGTAGCGAACAGTCTGTAGCTACGTGTCATAAGGAGAAGTGATGATAGCAGGCAACATTATGCTCACGGGCGCATGCAACCTAAGCTGCCCGTACTGCTTCTCGGATGAGTTCTCCTGCGAGAGGCAGAGTGATATCTCTCAGGAGAACTTTCAGAAGGCGGTCGATTTCATCGTTGGCAAAGGCAATGCGTATCATCACGTCGGCATAATCGGAGGTGAGCCGACGACCCACCCGGATTTCTGCGCCCTCATGCGTCAGCTCGTCGAGGACGAACGCATTGAGGACGTCGACCTCTTCACGAATGGCCTCTTAATCGATCGCTTTATCAATGTGCTCAGCAACAAGAAGTTCCACATGCTCATAAACGTCAACAGCCCAGACGCCATCGGACAAACGAATTACAGACGCTTACGGAACAACATTGGCTTGGTGCGGGAACGCTGCGACTGGAACCATATCGGCCTTGGCATCAACCTCTTCGGAGAGAACGCAGACTATGGATTTATGCTCGACCTTATTGATAGATATCCAACCGACAGTATCCGAGTGTCCGTCACCGTTCCCGACGTGAAGAGGCGGGAGAACCAAGATGCCTTCGCATTCTTCGAGCGTATGAAGCCCGTAACGCTATACTTCTGCCGCGAGGTTTTCGACCGAGGGGTGGTCCCCTTCTTTGACTGCAATAAAATACCGTTCTGCCTATTGATGGACGACGAGAAAGAATTCTGCAGCAGATACAAAGCCAATCCGAAAGGATGGAAAGCACTTCACACAAGCAACCTCTTCAATGGTCTCAACCGCTGCGAGCCGTCTATCGTAATTGGACAGGACCTAGTCGCAGCACGATGCTTCGGCCTGTCTTCAACAACTAAGGTAAACATCGCCGATTTTGATGGCATGGGTGCATTGGCCGACTATTACGTTCGAACGATAGACGCTGACGCGTATACGATGCCGCTTCGACCAGAGTGCAACGAATGTGATAAGCGCTCCGAAGGAAAGTGCATGGGCGGATGCCTAGTCTTTCGTAGTGTCCCGGAAGGGATACGCGGGCATAACCAGAAGGGAGGATGACCCCCTTTGATGGACTCGAGAACGGTTGAACGACTCAGAAGTGTTTTCTTCCAGACGCAGGCAGACATAGAGGCAAACATGTATGTCGATGCGTGTAATCAAGTAACGTTTAGTCAGTCTCCAGAGATGCATCAGTCCGCAATAGTGGCTACCCCCGCTGAAATCGCCCGAACGGCTGATGGACAAGTACCCGATTCAAACTCAACGGTAACTGGCGAGACCGCAGTCGTTGTCAAAAACGTAGACTCACTTGAGGGCGCGGAACTCGCAAAGAGCATCACGGACCGTTATACGAAGGAACACAGGCCACCGCTTGTGCTAAACTTCGCCAACCCTTACGAACCAGGGGGCGGAAAAATGCACGGGTCCATTGTCCAAGAGGAGGATCTTTGTCGTAGGACAACCGTTTACGCCTCGCTCACATCCGATGAAGCTCAAGCATTTTATAGAACGAACAAGGAGTCGGGCACCTACTTGTTCTCCCACGCGATGATGATATCACCGTACGTGGAGGTCTTTCGCAACTCAGACTACGAATACCTGGGAACACCTCGTGAGATTGCGGTTCTCACATGTGCCGCACCGTTCGTCCCTGAGCTCGATTCCATAACGGAAACGGAGCTTTTTGCGACGATTAAGGCACGAATTGCTGGAATGCTGTTGTTCGCCACCAGCAATGGCTACCGTGCTCTAGTGCTAGGCGCTTGGGGCTGCGGCGCTTTTGGAAACAGCCCTCATCTCGTTGCCCGAGCTTTCCGCGAGGCCCTCATGGAGGTGCAGAACACCAGCAGTGCACCATTAATCGCTGTGTTCGCGGTGCTCGACCGCACTCACGACAAGCACACCTTTCGCACCTTCGAGGACACCCTTGGTAAGTGCAACACACGGTCTTGATTTGGCTCAAGTCAGAAACCTGTGGGTAGGCTCTACCTCACCACCGCCTCCCTGCCTGGTGAGTAGCGCCTGCTCGAATCGAAGGTCTTGAGGAAGAAGTACTCGTCGTCGGGGTAGCCGTACCCGGCCCTCCTGAGAGACCTGATCATGTTGTTCGTTCCCTCGACTTTGCCGGACGAGATCTGGTGCCTGGCGTGGGCGACGATTCCGTCCATGAGGTTCTGCACGAGGCGCGCAAACCACTCGAAGTTCCCGTTCCCGGTTCCGCGGCAGACCTCGGCGACGGTCGCTCATGCCCTTCTCCTGCCTGTAGAAGTAGACTCTGAAGAGCATCTCCTTCACGATGTCGCACGTGGCCAGCAGCTCGTTCTGGGACAGCAGCTCCTCGTACCTCCTCCGAATCCCTCCACGCTGCGTCACCTCCGGTTTGTTGAAAAACTCGTTGCCACTGAAACTGGAGCCGGTGTCTGGAGCACCTGACCGACGTCCTGAAACGAGTGCCATTATGGTATGGAACAATCAAACGCTATGCACAGTACAGCTACCACCACTACCCGTTAACCCAGAATACCGATGACGAATTCCCAGATAAGAGGATAGTTAACTGAAGCCTAACAGTCAGCCAAACGGGTGATGGTAATAATGCCCCTAGCCCGCGCTGATGTGCACCGTCCCTACAGATAAAGCCTTTTCCGCTGGCGACCGCCTCATCAAGAAGATCATCGAGCTCTTCTGCAGGTAGGAGCCCAATGTCCGTCCAAATCATCACCCGTTTGGTTGACTGTTAGACGCAAAGGGCAGCCATTGTCCCCACAATCCTCGTCCAGTCGTTTAGGAGGAAGGCATTGCGTAACCACAACCCACGGGTACTAGTACGATTTTTCTTGTAAGGGAAGATCCCTTCATCGAGATTGATAGGAGGAGACATGTACATCATATACCCGATTGAATTCTTGCTGCTAATTGCTGCGTTCGTATTTCTTGGATTGCTCGGAATGGAAATAACAACCGTGGCGTGGATTATCGCAGTGGTCGTTGTCATCAGCACGTTGCTATGCTGGATTGGTACATTCGCCTTCGCTAGCGAATCGACGGCCTCCGAAATGATCGGCGGCATCATCATGGGCATCCTAATGAGTCACATGTCTTATCATCTCGTCAGATTACTGCTCACGAATTCGCAAGTGCATGGTATCGATTTGCTCAGAGGGCTTCTTTGGCTCTTATGGCCGGTATAGATGAGACAATCCGTGTCGCCAACGCGTGTAGCAAAGGGATATACGTTTTGCACTTCATGTTGATGAAATCAATGCGACAGTGTGTCAGCAGATTGAATAGTGTGAGAGTCGTATTGCGTCAGCGGCAATGTGAGTGGTAACCGCTTCTGGTACCGCAACTCAAAACGTTTAGAGCGGTACCAGAAGCGGTTACCACTCAGGCAATGCCCGTCATGAATCGTGTGCATGTGTAGGGGAAAGGGCCGAGACAATCGATGCGCTTATACGAGAATCCGCAAATTGGGCCGTGATGCATTGCGCAAATGGCGACACAGACCCATCGGATAATGATAGCCATGATAAGGGTCGCGCAACCGCAGGCAGACGGAGCGCAAGACGAGAAGGAGGTTCTTGCATGGGCGGAAACGGCGGAGTACTGGAGGTAGCCCTCCTCGCAATCTGCGCGTGGGGAGCGTACAAAGGGTGGCAGTTTATGACCGGTAGGAACGAGTGGCTTGATCGAAGGGAGCCCGCGAGCATCGCAGTCAAGGCTTTGTGCTCTCTGCTCTTTTCTTGGCTATTTGCGGCATTGGCCGTCCTCAAGCTGGTTCTCGGGTTCCTGGGAATCATGAGCAGGATGTAGGAAATCGTCGATAGATGGAACTTGAGAGGTGAATAATCCATGTCAGAAATTTCGAACTACAAGCCCGCTGACTACTATTGGATGCATTCGAAGGGAGAATACGCCACAGCCATAGCAAAGGGAATGGTTATCGGTGGGCTCCTTGGGCTTCTAGTCGGCTTCCTCGGGCAAGCCGCCATTGATAACCTGTTCCCGTGGTTGGCAATCGGTGGAGTAGTGCCAGTTTGCATCCTTTGTGCGATTATCGGTGGCACATTGCAAGTCATCCGTCTCAAACGAGAGGATTCAAAGGCCAAGCAAGCTAACTTCGACACCGCAATCGACGTGCTGGCACGATCAATCCTCTCTGAAGAGGAATAGGCCAAGCAGGCTGCAGAAAAACACCTACGCATTAGCACCATGAGAGGAGAGGGAAGAAGGAATGGGCGGATTCTACGACGGCGCAGGCTATTGGCGCAACGATGGTGACGACTACATTGATGGGGGCGGCAACTGGCGCAGGCCGGGAGAAGACTACGTGGACGGAGGTGGCAATTGGCGCAAGCCTGGTGAGGACTTCGTTGACGGCCAAGGCAACTGGCGTCGTCCCGGGGAACGGTTCCAGGACTCCCAAGGACGCTGGTCTTACTAATCCTGTACGAGAAGCACGAAGACTCCAATGTGGTTAGCCAGAGTTCAACTCATGGCAGCAAAGACGATTCCAATTATAACCGTCACTAGCGCGGGCTTGCGACAAACACATTGCCGCAAGCCCGCGCATTTCGCTGTATCGCAGGGTTCTTGCCTAGATCGTCAATCTCAGTCTTGAAATGTGTGGTGATGAGTTACTGAACAAAAGTACCTCGCTTGCGTCGGCATCAAAGCGGGAGCCTATTATTTCATCTTGGGTCCTGTAGGCATCGGCAACCGACAGAGAGTCGATGTCGAACAGGATTACCGACGAGAGCCTCTTGCAGACGAGTAGCAGAAAACGTTCGTCGAGGTCATAAAGGCTACTCGTCAAATCGTTCTTCTCCCTAATGAACCGAATCAAGTCGTCGGGCTCTTTTTGACGCTCCTCCCGTAGGCACTGGCCGAAATCGTATTCCGACGATAGGAAGGGTTTTGACTTGTCGCCATCGAGGAAAAAGGCTCCGTCACAGTAGAGCAAGCTATGATTCTTCCCGCAATAGTAAGACGTGTCGTAGGTAGTGGTCGTTATGCCCTTGCGGGCCTTGACGACCACGCATTCTGCTCCGGAAGCGGTGGGGTAGAGCACGGTCGCAGCTACGTCGTCTCGTGGATATGTTGGCCAATCGACCACCTCGCAACGCTTTGGTCGATTCCCAACCTGGAATCGCCGAGTCGTTCCGCTAAGTCCATACAGTTCAACTATTCCACCCTCCTCCAATGCCGCCGACACGAGCGTACCACCCGTGAGGTTGATCTCGAGCGCTCGGCTTGCATCATGCGTGCGATAGACGGTGACCGATGACGGTCGGCAAATCAGGAGAAGCCCGCCATCCGCAGACAGGTCCATGCCCAACAGAGGGTCAAACGCGCTAAATCTCAGCCGATCCACTCGCATGCGCTCGCTCCACCCTAAGTCATACAGGGCAACCGTGTCGGAGAACTCGTAGGCCACGGCAGTCCACCCGGCCACAGACTGTACGACAAGAGTCGCCCTGCCGATGCCTGGCACCGCGCCACCATCGCGTAGCGCACCGATTCCCCAGCGCTTTACGGCCTCCCCGAGAGCATTGAGGCGCAGATTTGCCCAGCTACGAGCCGTATGAAGCGCGATGTCCATCCTGACGAATGATGCCACCAGCCGTGGCAACAAGGAGAGCATCCCTCGCTCGTAGTCGATGGGACGACGGCTCACGAAGACGGGGATTGCTCGCAGCTTCTCCATCGTCTCGTGCGCTGTCGAACGAATTGCGAGGCCGTAATCCGACAAGGCCGCAAGCGTATCCCCGGTGGCAGACAACGAGGACGTTCCCGTATGCGGTACCGAAATCCAGTGTCCAGCGGTCTCCACGGCAGGCCGGATGACAAAAACCCCGTCTGGATACGTGCATGCCAGGACGTCACGCGACAGAAGCGAGGACACAATCTCCGCCTGCCGAGGAACCTTGAAATAAACCGCGGTCCCGTGCGCGTCGATGATGGAATAACCGTCGAGCAGAAGTCTACCGTCCGGGAGCTCTCCCACGAGGTGTCCATCAGCATGCACCCTTCGCTCCGTAATCGTGGTGCCATCCACTATTGCTATCGACCTCACGCTGCGGCGGTCGCGCACGTGAACGGCAAGCCCGTCGGCTGACATGCACCACGAGCTCTCTTCCCGCAATTCGGCTAGGAGCCTGACGTCCGTCCGATGAGCGTCAATTGCAACCAGCGAGCTCTTTGTTGAGGCAACCACCACATCAAGACAGGACGAATAACTCAGGTACTCGGGGGATTCCAAGGCGACACTCACGACCAGCGAGGGAGGCGGCACGTGTACGTCATAGGTCACAATCCTCCCGTCTGAAAGCCCAACCGCCAGCTCGCTGCCGGCAAGCCAGCACAGGGAGGTGATCACGAGTCCCGCTCCGGAATCTGCAGTGTTGTAAATCCGACAGTTTGCGGTCAGTCCCGGTCCGTACACGTATACCCAAGGGCCGTGCCAAATCGCAATCTCGTCGCCGTCCAAGGACAAGGCGATCCCCGAGTTCGGCGGGTGCGGCACGGGAATGAGGGACCCACTCGAATCCGCCAAACCATTCGCTCCGCGGCCGAGCCTGCTCCTTCTGTCGACGCCCAGCTCATGTGACATGGCGGCAGGTAGAGACCTTGGAAAGCAGGAGAGAGTCCCCCTATGCGCTCTCAGGTACCAAGACATTGCAACGACGTCTTCCCGAAGCAGGCCGTCCGGTCGCCCGCCAAGTCGTGCCAGCGCGTCCAGCGCGCGCTCGTAATCGCCGATTTGGAGCACGGCATCGAGCTCTTCGCTTGCGCAGAGCAATTCCGCAAGCTCGTCGTCTCTTCCCGCCGTTCCCAGGAGCGCCGGTAGATTCGCCGCTCGCATCGTGTCCGGCGCAGTCCATGGAGCGTCCACATGCGCCGGTCGCGAGGAGTAGTATCGCAGCAGGGCCTCTACCGCCCTCTTGCAGTATGGTTCATGGGCTGAATGCACGGCATCTTTGAATATGCTGTGGACAAACCTCACCACGGGCACGCCCTTGAAGAGCACGGTCTCAAGGCACTCCCGCAAATCGTAATATAGCCGGGACCACACCACGAATGGCAGCTTATCACCGGAGTGCCCGTATCTATCCTGCCCCAGAAACTCCTCCCGCACCCCCCCAATAGATTGGAGGACGTCAAGGATCTCCCGCTCGGAAATCCCGAAAGGGGCGACGCAAACCAGCGCCATTGAATGCAGAACGAGTTCACGCCCGTGCCCCAGAAGCAGGAACGCGCCATCGATATATGCCAGCGCTGCTTCCCTTGGAGTCAGGGGAAGCTCGGTGTCCCGGAATCCCGACGACCAGCGCGACACGATATTTGATATCAATGTGGCCTGCAAGGGGGTAGCGGCGACACGGAATGAGTCGCGTATGGCCTCTCTCTGATTATCGGGCGCAACGCGTCGTCCGCCCAACGCGAGGCGGGCATCGACGGCAAGAAGCGCCTCTTCGTCTGAGAGTGCCCCCAGCACGAGCTCTTGGCCCGCAAAGGGCAATGCGAAAGGACGGGCGTCCTCATGCGCCCAAGAGACGACGAGTTTCGCCCCCGCAGGCAGTGTGGAGGGCAAGACGTTTTCATTCACGTCCCCATTGTTCATCAAGCTCTCGAGACCGTCGATGACGACGAGCAGAGGGGCATGCTCGTTGGCCTTCGCGGACAGCTCGCTCAAAAGTGCCTCGGGAAGGTTCGAGCCATCGACGTAAGGCACGACTTCGGCACCGTTTCCATCCGCGAGTTGGCGTCGGATCTCGCGAACCGCGCCACCCATGGTGAACGTGTCTTCAGACCTGCCGTAGGACACGAACGCCTTGCGATGGGGATACTCGTCCACGAATCGTTGGAGCAGCGAGGTCTTGCCGCTCCCCGAGGGTCCATGAACCCATAGGACGGACCGGCTCGATGAGGACGCATATTCGCGCAGGAGCCCAATCTCGTGCTCCCTTCCCACGAAAACCCGGCTCGTCTCGCGTGAAGGAAGGATCGTGTCGGCATCATCACGAGCGGACGCTCTTACCTCCGAGTCGACGAGCTGCGTCAGCAGGCGGAACACCTCGTCTTCGAAACTCTGCTCATATCCGGGTTCCCCTTGGCGGAGTTCGACCACTCTATCGGCAAGCCCCTTTGAGTTCATGAGTTCCGCAGCGCGCTTTCTCAGCTCGTGCGCCTTCTCCTCGTTCTCCCCGCCTTCCCGCAGCACCACCACGGAGCCTTCGCACATGTCGTGCTTCAGTAGCGCCGCATTGAACTCATGCTCGGTCATCGAGGCGAGCGTAAGGCCATCGGATGCCATTGCCGGATTCGCGTCAATTGCCGAACCGATTGCCGTGAGGAGCCCACGCTTAACGCCTGACCAGTCGGAATAGTCCCTGAACCTACCCTTCCGTGGCTTGAGCCTGTACGTCCCGCCCAAGCAGTTGTCGTCGAACTCGTACCAATGTCGGACAAGACTGCTTTCTTCTGCCTCCAACGTCGAGACAATCGTCTCGTATGCGTTCGGCGCCAGCTCGGTGGGCAACGGTATGGAACCGTACCTTCCACCAAGCATCAAAAGGAAGTGCGGTCGTGGGGCATAGAGCTTGCATCGCGCGATTTCATTCAGGCATATGTCGAGCGTCAGTTGATTCTCCGATGCGATCTCTCCGATTCCCCAACGAAGGTCCACCACCTCAAAGCCGTACCCGTAGCGCTCGCAGTATGACTCCAGCCGTGTGGACAGTCGCTCGTTAATAATGGACCTCTCATTTACGAAGTCGAGGAATGTGGAGCTTACAAACAGCCTGAAGGTCTTCCGCCTCATCGGTTCCGCACCACCTTTGCGCGGCCTTTTGACATACGGCGTTCGATTGTGGCGTATAGGGCCGTCCTCGACAGTGCCGACACGATTCGTCGAAACACGACGTATGACACCCACATTACGAGAACGACCACCAACAATCGTATGGCAATCTGGAGAATGAGCGTCAACGCAAAGTCGGCAAGATACCGCGCGTGGCTACCCAAAGGATCGCTACCGAAGACCGTGTTGGGGGCCATCGCAACAGCGAACTTGGATAGCGCAAGAAACAGGAGTAGCGCCACGAAAGCAAAGGCTAAGGGGCGCAATCGCGACAGCACGATGACGAGAAACGACTTCTGGGGGCGAAACGCGAACGAGGAGGTGCTCGGCTCAACATGGCATGCTTCGCACGTCCTCAGATACTTCCAGTACTCGAACTCGACATCGCGACCGAGGAGCATGCGAGTCGCCCTGAAGGCGACGTAGACGATGAAGAGGGTACCTACCGCCACCAGCCCCGCAAAGAACAGTGACCAGTCAAAACCGTGCAGGCCCAGCCTGCTCGCAATCGAGCCGCCAAGCCCGAACAGTGCCCACGCAATGCGGAAGAGGAACCCGAAAACAGGATCGTTGAAAGGACTGTCTTCCGCAGTCGTGAGCAGCCCGTCGTTGTCGAGCGCAAGCTCCATAAGACCATCGAGGGTACCGTCGTACATAGCCGAACACCCACCTGACATCATTCCAAGACGTGATGGACTATACCACGCGAGGTACGGACTCCACAACACGCCGCCTGCGAGCGCCGTCGCCCGAGCACGCTCTGGACGGCGACACTCTATTTTGTCTCGCCGTGGCTCGACTCCCGATGGTGCTACTTGACGACGATCGTGACCGTCACCGTCTTGGACCCAGCGTTGTGGTTGGCGCCCGCACTCGCGGTGCTCTTGATCTGGAACTGGTACATGTTCTTTGGCATGCCTTTCACGGTCACCTTGCCACTCGTCTTGTTTACGGTGAAGAAGCTCTTGGCCTTGGCGGTGGTCTACCTGGATACGATGAAGCTCCTCATGTCGTCTAGGTGGCCTCGACGAAGAGGGCCTCCCTCTCGTCGGGAGACAGCTCGAATCCCTGGCACAGCTCCCGTCCTCGTTCCAGGAGCTCGTCAAGCGTGGGGTAGTCCATAACCCATGTTGGCGCACGCAACGTGCTGCCATCGTCCAAAAGGACCTTTCCTCCGTCCTCTGAAACCATAACGCCGAACGGGATGACGCTTTGAGGAGCGAGGGTACCGCATGTGAGGTCGAACACGTATAGGCAGGAACGCCCCTTGTAGTCGTCCACTATGGGAACCTGAACATAGAAAGTCTTGCCATCTTCCGCGAAGCCGCAACCATGAGCTTCCTCGTATACGCCCAAAGACCTTGCTAGAGTGTCGCCAGTCTCGGTATCGATGAGCAAGAGATGACCTTCAGATTGCACAACTGCCGAAGTCGACTCTGGAACTTGCATAGCGAGCCTCACGTCCTTGAGGCGAGCGACGGTCTTTGTAAGGCTCTCCTCAATCTCGGGGCCATCAGCTGGTCTCGACCAGGCGCTGCCGTCGTCTGCTCCCTCTCGAAGGTGTCCCGTAGAACTTAGCTCCCATACGGACACCTTGTCGTTGCCACTCTCGTCGAGTGAGGATTTCGCCACAAGATATGTCACATCGTTAGTCCGCAGGAACGAGGCATGCTTTACGTTTCCCACGCTCGCGTCAATTGAGCTACCCGAGGCCACTCCATCCTCATCCGAGGTCAAATACATGAGCGTCCCAGAGGCCAAGCATACGTTGAGCCTCTGACAGTCCCCTTCGTCGAGCACTTGGCATGCAACGATGGGCGAGTCAATGGTGGCAACAGCCTGCTGTGAACCGTCCTGAAGGTCCAGCGTCACCAGGCGCCCGCCCAAAGAGGCAACCAGGCACTCGCCGTGGTCGCCGAGTCCCTTTAGCCGCGCCCACAGGCCTGCTGTCCCGTCGTATGCGACACCGTTTGAGGACATAGGCGAAATCCCTCCCTCCGTCCGCCACACCTCAGTGCCCTTGGTGTCAAAGCACTGTATGGCGTATGGAACGGGAGATGGCTGAGAGAAGTCCTGCGTTGCCACAACGACCCTGTTCCCGGTCCAGGTTACTCCCTCACAGCCGGGATTCGCGAGCTTTGCTTTGGCTACGGCCTTGGACTCGACGTCAATGATGTAGGCATCCTGTCCGAACGCGACGAAGGCCCACCCTCCGGTCCGATCGAGGCGGATCGCCTCTGCGTTGGATACGTCCTGCCCTTCTGCCAGATCAAAAGAACCCGTGACCTCTCCCGTGCGGGGATCGAGAAGCTTTATCCATGCCTTTTCTATGAAGTCGGGGTCGTCGGCCCATTCCGTCGACGATCCGGAAAGGGCGATTGCCGAGCCGTCCTCGGACACGTCGACACAATTGACGTACAAGCCATCCGCGTCGCAGTCGAAGGACCATGCGATGCCGCTGTCACCCTCGGCTTGTCCCTGACCTACGCAGAGGACCTCGTTGTCCTTGCGTACGACGACCGCGCCGTTATCAAGCATCCATGCCTCGGCACCACTCGGAGAAATGTCGTCCCCGAGCACGTCTGCGAGATCTATGTCGTCCATGACTTTCCCGTCGTCTATCGAGTAGACCCTCAGCCTTCCCATGGAGTCCAGGACGGCATATCTTCCGAGCGAGTCGCACGTCGCCACGTCGACGACAGCCCCCTCGCCACGCGAGAACGAGGGGTACCACCCGTCCTCCGTGGGAAACGTCCGAACCGCCCGCTCGAGCGCGGCCCTCGCCTCTGGGACGTAGGGCCTGTCGGCGCTCGTAGAGCTCTGAGGGAGGGCGGCCAAGGCGACCTGCACCGCCTGCGTCCGGTCTCCCTGAGCCAGAAGCTCGTCGGCTTCCTTCGCGAGGTAACGCGACTGGTTGACCTGCAGCTCTCGCTCCTTCCCGAGCAGCTCCTCCTGCTGGTCGATGATCTGCTGCTTCTGCCCGATGATCCGTCCCTGCTGGTGGAGCGCCGTCCCGAGGAACGCCGTAATCGCCAGCGTCACACCAATGGCAACCTTCGCAGCAAACGCGTTTCTCCTCGCACGCTCGCGCTGCCGCAGGTCGTCGAATCCACAGCCAAGGAGCGCCGCGACAATGCGCAGGGTCTCGTCGCAGCGGCTCTTGCGGGACGAGACACGGAAGTCAGCCGCAAGCGGCTCCGTAGGCTCAGAGACAACCGAGCCATTCGCCGTCACGACCTTGCGGTACAGCAGCACGTCTGGCAGGCACTTCGAACGCTCCCCTTCTGCGAGGGCGACCAGGATGTTGTCGCGACCGTGCAGGGAGGCGAACAGCTCGATCTCGCGCTCCACCCATCTGCTTTCCCTCGTCTCCGGCGTGCAGACGACTATGAGGAACCTGGAGCGGGCGAGCGCCTCTCGGATTTGGTCGCTCAGGGACGTGGACGCGGGCAGCTCGTCCTCGTCGCGGAAGAGCCTGCCCAGCCGCACCTTTCCATCCTCGCCGCGCAGCTCCCTGGGTATGCGGAATCCCTCGATGTCGTGCTGCATGCGTCTGGCGACCTTTGAGCTGAGCGGGAGGTGGCGATAGCTTATGAATGCCTCGTATTCGTAGTCGCTCCGCTCTGGGCAAAGGCCGGTCGGCTCCCCGCAGAACGGACAGAAGACGCTTTCCTCGACGATGTTTGACTCACAATGCAGGCAGGTACACACAACAATCTCTTCCTAGAATCTTGGTTGGGTGAGGAAATGATACCCCATGGGTTAATTGCCTCGGCATATATAGCTTTAGCCGTGAACGATATCAAATGAGGAGAACGTGATGGCCGTATGCCAATGAGGCAATCCTCCTCGAGGACAGCGACCGAACATGATGCGTATCGAACTGATACAGCAAGTGTGGGGCGGGTGCTCGCGTTGCACGCGAGCACCCTGTGTTTTCACCTCCTCACGCTCACAGTTCTCGACGCTGTTCTATTGCATGTGATAACCAGCACTGAAGGTGCGGAACTTTGATCCGTTGCGGCAAAGCGTGTTCCCGCGCACCGTGTACGTGCCGTCGGCCACCACGACCTTGCCGCCCCAGTTGCCCTCTGCGGTCCAGAGGGAGTCGCCATCTCTGCCAAGCACCACGAACCAGTGCTGGCTTCCCGTCACCTTGATGACGTCACCTGCACGGATTTCGCTGGGGTCGTGGAACTCCTCCCCCTCGCGGTAGCTGTCCGCGCCGAAGACGTACTTGCATAAGTCCACTGCGTACGCACAGCATCCGGAAGCGCCGTAGCCTGAGATCTTGGGACGCTGGCCCGACGCCCAGCGGGTTCCGTTTGCCCACCGCGAGTCGACAAGGAAGCCATTTATCTCGGCGACGTACGAAGATGTCTGGGCGGGTGCGGAAGGCTGCGGCTGCGGGGCCGGCTGCACAGTCGCGGACCTACCGCAGTCGAATGACGATCCCTTGGGCACGACGCGCACCTCGACCGCCTCCATGGGAAGGGACATGCCGGTGCTGCCTGCCGTCTCGCCGTTGCGCGCCCATCCGAGCCACCCGTAGTTGCTGACGTGGGCGCGGTAGTAGATGTCAAAGAAGCTCGCGACATTGCCGATGATGTTTATCTGAACCGCTTCCATCGCGAGGCCACGACCCGTGGTGCCGGTGACCTCCCCTGATGCGGTCCAGTTCATCCAGCCGACGTTGCTGACGTGCGCACGTGTGGAAATCGCCCCGCCGACACCGTCGAAGCCTGGCATCGTAAGCTTAAGTGCCTCGAGGCGCAGCGCCCTGCCAGTCGTCCCCGCCGAAGCACCTTCGCCAACCGAAGCCTGCCAGCCCACGTTGGCGGAGTGGGCCTTGACGCGCAGCTCCGGCTTGGAGAGCGCGGAGAGCCCGGTTTCTCCCGTGCCTGCGGGTACTATTCTTACCTGCAGTGCCTCTATGCGAAGGGCCATGCCCTCCGAGCCCGCGACCTCGCCGTTCTTGGCCCATCCGAGCCATCCCATGTTCGGGACGTGCACGCGGTAGATCACGTCATACTTCAAGGCGGCGTCGCCTGTGAGCTCGATACGTACGGCCTCGACCCTGCGGGACTGACCGACCGTGCCCGAAACCTCGCCGTCGCCCTTCCAACCCTGCCAGCCGATGTCCTGCAGGTGGGTGCGGTAGCGGACGGAGCCTTCTGCCAGCCCGCTCACCTTCACGTTTATCGCCTCGACTTGGAGCGACCATCCTCGGTGCCGGCCGTCTCGCCGTTTGCTGCCCAGTCCATCCAACCGACGTTTTTCACGTGTGCCTGATACGTCACCGACGGTTCCTCTGCTTGGGCTTCCTCGACGGTATCGGACTCGTCTTCCTCGAGTGGTAGGCTTGCGTCCCCACCAAGCTCTGCTACCAACGCGTCTGCTGGAGTGTCCACTTCGGGAATCGCCTCCAACGCGTCGTCAGCTGAGACGTCCTCTTCAGAAACCGCCTCAGCAATGGCCTCATCGTCGCCTGTCCTCTCCTCCTCGATTACCGTGGTGCCTTCCTCCGCCAGCGCCATGCGCGCAGGTAAGGGTAGTGCGGCACCCATCAGCGAGGCCGACAACACAAAGGTCGCAATCGCCAAGTCCGTGCGAGTCCCCGTTTCAGTGACTCTCTTGCCCATTTTCGTGCTCCTTGCTCACGGTCGCCGTCCGGTTGCGCCGCGTCGCTCTCACTCTTGCCGGACAAGAACATTCCAACACCACGCAACAATGCGGTTTACGCAATGCCCCCCGAGCGCGTTCGTGAGGCACACGCTTCTTGGAGTTCGCCAATACGCAATGAGGCAAATCGGCGCGCCTTACTCTAATCGCAACATAGGAGGGGCGGTTGATACGCTCCGGCTAACCACAGAACAGGAGCTGACAATGAAGTACGACTACAACATCGCAATAGACCTCGAATGGACGCCCATATTCGGCACCGACAGGCCAGAGGGGCTGTGCCAGGAAATCATTGAGATTGGAGCGGCCAAGCTCGGCCCAGACGGGAGGGAGCTGGACACCTTCTCAGAGCTTGTCAAGCCAGACTTCGCGAACGGCATCACGCGTAGGGTCCGCCGCATCACGGGAATCAGAAACAGGGACCTCACCGAAGCCCGCTCCTTCGAGGAGGTGTTGCATAGCCTGGAGGAGTGGGTTGGAAGCGGACGCTCACGCATGATTACTTGGGACAACACCGATCGCACACAGATACTGCGCGAATGCAGTGCCAAGGGAATAGAGTCACGACTCTCCAAGCAGCGTTGGCTCGACTTGCAGAAGCTTTATCCCAGAATTATGGGAACGCGGCGTCGCCAGGTGGCACTGGGGGAGGCCGCCGACTGGTGCGGGATCGAATTCGACAAGCGCCATCGGGCGGTGTACGACGCACGTGCGACCGGACAGATCTTCCATATGGCTGCCACTGGAGAATGCGCCGAACAGCGGCGCGTGCTCGAAAGTAGCGTGACGCATGATGCACACGAGAACTCCTGCACTGCCAGCATAGCCGATCGCTGTGGGTCCGGCCTCGCCGAACTTTTCGCTAACCTTGCAAGCCAAGACACAATGGCATACGCATAGCCACAATGAGATTTACCGGACGGATCCCTCGGAGCCGGCGCGGACCTGTCGTGCCAACCCCGAGGGATCCGTCATATGCAGCATCGCAATTTGCTGGCGCTTGGCTACCGTCCCAAGCGCTTCAACGTCGTCGGTGATGACGACGCTGAAGCGCGACGTCACCAATACGCCATTGTTATAAAGAGGCCGATGACCAGAATGAGCAGTAACATCGTCCTCATTCCACCTCTTCCGTTGCCGCACAGCAGAAGAAGGGGCACCACTCCCAGGCGGGAGATTAGGGCAGCCCACAAGACAGCAAGCACGAACGTTGTCACCAGCCATGCCGACGTAAACTGCCGTAAACCACCAAGAAGCCCATCCCCAGACCCGAGGCTTAGCAGCAAAATGAGTACGATGGTGGGGGGGCCAAAGACTCGCAATGCTTCGCCAGCGTCGTGCTGAAACTGCACTTCGGTGCGCCGTGATCCGCATTCGACTTCGATGAGACTTGCCATCAGCACGCCGTTTCTGTACCTGCCGGTTGCTTCCACATTCACGCCGTTCGTCAATGCAACGCCACCCGAAATGGTCCCATGAACGTTTATCGGCACGTTTAGATACCCACCCACGGCAGGGTCCGGATTGGCTGTGCGCAATACAAACATGTGCAAGCAATCCTCAACGTGCTGCCCGTAGCACAGGGCCTCAAAGAGACGCCGTGGGGATGACCTGCGATACGTCCCGCCGGAGACAGACGTGTTGGTGTAATTCTGGACGACCCCGCGAACCGTCGCGATGTCGCCGATTGCGGTAGCAAGCTGAACTCTTCGCATATTACTCCCTTCGCGCGCTCCGAACATCCTGAACATCCCGTGTAGGAACCGTCAAAGCGCCGCGATAGTCATTTTCGCAAGCATGCCAAAATGAGAGCGATAGGGATTATCGGCCACACGTTGAGGACGAGCGCGATCAACGTAACAACGACAGCAGCACACGCAGCCCACTTAAGCGCGGTCTTGCAGAACTTGGCTGCATTGGGGGTAAGTCCGTAGCCCTGAGTCGTCTGCGTGTTCGCATTGGGCTTCTGGACTACAGGGCCACCCGCATTCTTCGCGCTTACCATGTTCGGAGACGAGATCACTGAGGTGGCAGTGTTTGGTGCGATACCACCTCCGTCCGCGCCAGAGCGAAACGCGGCGCTCGCGCTCGCGAAATGCTCGTCACGCTCGCACCAAGGGCACCGACTGCTTCTGCTTATGCCAGCGCCAGGAAGGTAGTAATGCTGCGCATTGCTTTTGCAGCAAGTGAGCCTGTTTCCGGAGTAGCCCGTTTCACTAAGGGCATCGAGCGCGAAGTACCAGTCCGCTGCGGTCGGACGTCGGCTTATCGTTTTCGGGTTCCTAGCGTCTTTCACCGTGTAGTCAAAGCACCTGTTGCATAGGTCGCGCAGCTCGGGCGGAAAAAGCAGGCCGTACACGTCCGGAGCATCTGGCTGTCGCACCGCTATGCCATGATGGACGTACGGGCAGTCCCCGTTGGTGATGTTTCGCTCCTCGCTCGATTGAGAGACGGAGTTCATTCCGCTCCTCATCACGATTCCGTTGAACGGGTGTTTGCCGGTAAGCAGCTGAAATATGAGGCAGGAGAGGCTGAACACGTCGCTCTCTTTCGTGAACTGGCAGTCCGGCCTCGTCATCGACCAGGGTTTTCCCTGCAGTTCGGGGGCCACATAGCCGGGAAAGGCCACAAAGGTCTTGTATTTCGGCGAGATGGTGTACGAGTCGGTGTCACAGAAGGAGACGAAACCGTTGCTGTCAATCAGGAAGTTCTGCGGGTTGAAGTCGCCTACCACGATTCCGGCGTCGTGGAGCTTTCCGACCACATACGCCAGCTGCTTCGCAATCTTGATTGCGGTTCTCCAGGTGTAGTTTCCCGGGCCGAAGAAGCCGTCGTGTGCTCCCTCGTCTATTGCGGCGTAGAGGTTGCCCTTTCCCTTCACGCGCGGCATCACATATCCGCAGAAGCGTCCGTTCGCGTCCACAAGCGTGTCGGCAGGCCAAGCGAGGAAGCTGTGACCATGGACTGAGGACCATTGCTGGGAGTTCACGGACTTTCCTTGACGAACCATCTCACGCAGCTTGGCATGCATGAATGCGCGCCCGTCGGGACGCCCCTGTCGTCGATCCGATACCTCGTCGTAGCGCTTCTGCGCATACACCTTGGCGACCATACCGGGATTTCCCTCGATGCTGTACACCGTTCCCTCGGTGCCGTGCTTGATTTGGTCGCCCAGAACGTACGTGACGCCCCGACCATTCGCGGAAGCTCCATTCTCGCCAAAATAGGTAACCACAACAAACCTCCTGTCATCAACATGCCAACAAAGAAGCGGAGCGGGTCGAAGCGCCACGACGCCGGCCGTTTCTAAGGGCTTACGTCTTCTTGAACATCTCCTGCACCGCATCCTCGATCGCGTCGCCGATGATGCCGATTCCTCTGACGACGACGCATGCGCCGTCGGCTAACACCTGAGGCCACTCGCCACCTCCCTGGTCACCCAAGGAGCAAGGCGCACTCGCTTCCCTTGCCTGCGCCTCGCGTTTTGCAGGAACTCCTAGCGGAACTGGCATAGCGGAATCGTGCTTCGCATCGGTAGCTGGCGCCACGCCCTCCATCGAGGACGAGCGCAGTTGCCTGCCCTGACGAGGATGGCGTTCCTTCCCGAGCCGAACCCGCTCACGATACTCGGAATCCTCCTCGAGCCGAACCCGGTCCAACTCCGCCAGGCCTTCCTCGCGTGCGGCCTCGTAATAGTCCGAGTCCGCATTCCAAGCATCAAGGTCGAAAGAGTACGCCGGCAGGTTTGCGACCGCCTCGGGGTTGGAGAGCAGCGCTATTGAAAGATCGTCCCTCACGAGGTCTCGGAACACCGTCCGTACTACGGTGTCTCCGTCTGCCTGGCCCTCGTCCCTCGATGCCATCAGGAACTCGTCCCAATCCGCCCGTGCCGTCTGCACCTCATCAACCGTCTCCAGCACCGCATAGAGTAGGGGCTTGAGGAACGGAAGCTTTACCCGGTTTCCCTCGAGCTGGTCCTTGACGCAGTAATCCAAGATGCCGTCGGTCATCAGCACGCAGGAAGCTACGTCTGCCTCCTCGCCGAATTGCCAACGCCGAGATCCGAACGGGACGACGCTGTTTGCCAGATCACCCTCGTGCCGCTCGGTCACCATCCCATACGTGCCGTCACGCCGCATGGCTACGATGCCGTCATCCCCCGCATGCCCGTACCAAAGCGTCCGGCCGTCGAATACGGCGACCGTGAGAGTCGTGGCAAACTTAGTGAAGGGCTCCTGCATGTCATCAGCCATATCCAGCGCGGCATCCAACGCCTCCTCGAAGGCGTCCTCGATGACATCCAGCATGTGGTCGTGCGACTCAGTACTGGCAAGCCGCCCTTTCAGGCACTTCGACACGACGTCAACAGCGCTCTTCGACCCCTTGTCGCTGTACTCCTCACTTCCCACGCCGTCGGCCACGATCGCGGCGACGTACTTGGGCTCGCCCGTAGCGGGTACGGCGAACGAGTCGCTGTGGTCCTGGCAGGGCAGGTCATGCTTTATATGGCTCTCGCCCTTTTGGGTTACGCTGAACTCGCAGAGCACTTTATCCCACCTCCTATCACTTCGTGGTCAAAACGGTACCAACACGGATCGGACACGCCGGCACCAGAGTGGACCAATCCCTTTTCCTAGATAATCGAAATCGTCGCCGGGAGCTGGTCGTTCGTCACGCTCGTCACGTCGCTTGCAATGCTGGACAGGGAGACGCTCACGAACTCGAAGATATCCTTGAGGTTCTCCATGTCGACACGGAACGCCATCCCGTCGTTGCGCAGGCTCTTGAGGAGCGCCTCGTCCGCCTCGCCGCCCATGGCGAAGGGGTAGGGCACGAGCTTCTTGTCCTCGTTGCGCTTGCGAATCGCGGACACAATGCCCATGTCGGTGTCACCCACGGGATGCCCGTCGGTGAGGACTACGATGAACGGCGCATAGCTGTTGATGCCAGACTTCTTATACTGCTCCTGGCGCACTCGAATCTCCGAGTAGGCCAGGTCGAGGGCCTCGAAGATGTGCGTGGTGCCGCCAGTCTCGATTTCGGGGACCTCGAGGGAGCGCACGTTCGTGAAGGGGTGGACGATACGAGCGCTGTCGTCGAAGAAGACGAGCATGACCTCCACCACGGCGGCGGTCGCAAAGTCGCCCTGCAATGCATCGATCAGAGATTTAACACCCACCTTAAGGTCGTCCTCGTAAGCCCCCATCGAACCCGACGTATCGACGAGCAGCGCGCAGGGCAGCTTCTTCGCACCGGTGGGAAGCTCGTTGTCAAATCCGCCCCTAGGAAACTCAATCGCCATCACTCTCTCCCTTTCTGTCATGCGCAGTCACCCTGATTGGCTGCGGCCATTTCCGATCATTTGTCCCCAAACGAGGCGCTCTGATCTTGCTGAAGATGCTACCCGCCTCAAACTGCGGGGATTGCGCATTACAGTCGAACCCCTGTGCAAGGCAAGATTCTCGACACTTCGAAAACGCGTTTGATGGCGCATGGACACCTCCTCCGCGCACATATCTGTAAGGCAGAGGAGGATATCAACCCCAATGCAACATGGCCGTGCCTTACATAAGACCTAGAAAAGCCGAAGCTGATGCGACGGGGCACTAATCATGTGACCGGTACGCCACCACCTACGCACTCAATGCGCAAACGCCACGAAGTGCGAAGCCCATAATCAAGACAGCATCTACGAAGAACCTTGAAAACCGAATACCAGTTCATCGCACAGTCACCTGGTGTTACAGATGACTGAACAACAAACACAACCTTTCCCATGATTATTCATCCATGAGCCAGGCATCCAGCGAAGGAAAGGAACGGTCAATGGACAACCAGCAGCTATCCCACGGAACGAACTATGGACTCGCCTACGAGGGCGTGACCTCGGTAGACGCCCTCATGAAGACCATCCAGGCACTCGACAAGTACGACATAGACAACCTGCTCGTCCTCCCCTATCGGGTCAACGACAACCCCGCCACGCTGACGACGCGCCTCAACGCACTGTCACTCGAGTGCTTCCACGGCGTCGTCGTGGTAAGCCTACTCGGAGTCTCCTGCACTGACGATGCGCTCTTCGCCTGCCTCAACCTGCGCGATGCCCTCGACTGCCCCGAGCTCACCGTGGCGGTCGCCGCGTCTTCCGAGCGCAAGGCCGAGCTCGCGAAGGCCCTCGCGATAGCGGGGTTCAGCGAGCTTCCTGCCCAATCACCTGCCAAGCGGAAAGGAGACTAACATGCAGATTGTCAGTTACGCAGAGGCGGTCTCGAAGAAAACCGTGACCAGCAACCCACACAGCGCCGGCCTCGTCCCCTATACCCTGGACGACATCAAAGGCGGCAAGGCGTCCGGCCTCGTCTGCGGAGGCGGTCCCTCGTCCGTCACGTGGTGTACCCCTCCCGGGAAGCACGCCGTAGTCGTCGGTCGCACCGGCGCAGGCAAGACGCGCTCCTGCCTCGAACCCACCGTTATCGTCAACGGGACCCGACGCGGCAAGGGCGAGCACCCAAAGTCCATGGTAATCGTGGATAGCAAGCGCACCATGTGGCGCGAGACCGCACCGTACCTCAAGTCCCAAGGTTACGAGGTCAAGGTCGTCGACCTCATGTCCTCGAAGAGTGAGGGACGCTGGAGCCCGCTCACCGAGGCTTTTAGAATCATCAAGGAAACGGGTGATGTCGCGCTGGCCGAGGCATCCCTCTCGAAGATCAAGGCCGCCACGATCGCCTCGGTCCACAGCGAGAAGGATTCCTACTGGGAAACCGTTTCGTGGAATCTCATCTCGGCAGTTTCCATGGCACTCTGCCTGACAGAGGACGAGGAGCCCTCCCTCGCCGACGTCTGCGATGCCATTCACGACGAGAACAAGCTGCGTTGGCTCGCGGATCACCTCGGCGACGAGACACCTAAAGCCATACTCGATTCCTTCGACCTCACACACGCAAAGACCACGTGGTCGTGCGTCAAGAGCGTGGTAAGCGCCATGCTCGGTTTCTACGCCACCAGCACGGGACGCCACGTGGCCGCTTCTTCGAACATCGACTTTAGGACCGACTTCTTCAGAAGCGGTTGGCCCACCTGCATCTACGTAATCTCCCCGGACAACAACCAACTGTGCAGCAACTACACCGTCCACCTGATCGAGTACGCGACAGCATCGTACATGGACGAGTTCGAACGGCGCAATCTCGAAGGAACGGACCTGTTCGGGCTGTGCTTTATCGTGGACGAATTCGCGCGCCTACCCCGCTGCGAGCAGATACTGGCCCTGATGGCCACCGGTCGCAGCCGAAACTGCACGGCGTATCTCACGCTGCAGTCCTTCTCACAATTCCTAGAACGCGGCCTCTACACCCGCGCCGAGGCAAACGTGGTTCTGGAACAGGCTGCCGTTAACATTTATATGTCCAACATCTCTCATGAGATCGCAAGTGACGCTGAGTTCAAGAGCGGAGGGGCAATAGACGTAGGCCATATGCTGCGCCTGGGACCGGGCGACGCGTACGTGTGCGTCGCCGGCAAGCCAATGGTCGGCACGCATATGGAACCGCTTGAGGCGTATGGTCGTCACCTCGACCTCCATGCCGCACCCGCTCCACGAAAGGCGAGGGTCAGTCGCGATGACGTGGTTGAGCGGATGCTCGACCTCCACGACGCGGACGAGTGCGCTGGACGCCCGTGGGACATCGGCGCCGAGAGGCTCCTCGACGACATGATAGACACCATCCTCGCCAAGGAAGACGCCGCAGACGACGCCCTCGAGACCCCAGAAGAAGAGGTGCGCGCCAGGCCCGACGGAGACGAACAGCCTCAGGGACCGCTTGCGCACGACGACCTCGACTTGCAGAGCCTACAGGAGGAGCTCGACGCCCTCTTCGCGGATGACAACTAGGGCCTCATCACTCATGCATGCGGCACCCCATGCCGGGGTACCGCCCCATTCCCATCCATTCGCAGAAAGGAGATCCGGTGGATGACACATTCAGATGCGGACTGATAAGAGTCGCCCCAAGCGGCGAGACCCCCAACTGGCAGGAATTCGCAAGGCGGATGGCATTCGCCCAACGGCTCGGCCTCAACGCGGTGTTCCTCACGGCCTTCCAGAACGAACAAGGCGATTGGGTGGTCCCGTTCTTCTCGGCGGAGGACTCGATGGGACGTGACGCGAAAGCCAACGAGGCAATCGCGCGCGTGACCCCCTACGAGCTGGTGGGCACCAGAAAGATCGACGTGGCTAAGGCGGACCTCGAAACACTCGCATCCCTTGCCGCCCTCGTCCCCGAGCCCGCACGCGAGGTACGCACCTCCGACGTCATGCCCACCATGAAGCACAAGGCGATAAGCAACGTGGACGAGGCGTTCGACGGACTCGTCGGGATGGCCCCACAGCAGGAGCTGTTCTCCAAGCTCGCCGTCGCACGCTCCAAGCACGGCAACGCGGCCATAGACTCCTTTCACTTCGTCTTCGACGGTCCGCCGGGCAGCGGCAAAACCGAACTTGCCTCCCGCACACCAGCACTCCTCGATCTCTTGGGTATCACAGACGGAAGCGGAAGGTTTGTGAAGGTGGGGGAAGCCAATCTCGTCGCCAAGTACGTCGGCCACACAGCTCCCAAGGTCCGCCGGGTGGTAGAGTCCGCTCTCGGTGGCGTGCTCTTCATCGATGAGGCGTATGCCATCATGAGCGCTCCCCACTTTGGGCAAGAGGCCATTGACGCTCTCGTAGACCAACTCGAGACCCACCGCCATGACTTGGTCTGCATAATCGCAGGCTATACGAAGGAGACAGACGCACTGCTAGACTCCAACCCAGGGCTCCGAGACAGGTTCCCCTTCCGCATCACCTTCCCCGAGTACGACGACGAGGAGCTCGCCGACATCTTCGAGGCCATGGCGAGCAGCAGGGGCTTCTCCACTGAGAACTACGACGAGCTGGTCTCATGCGCGAGGATTCTCAGGCAATCCAAGGGCTTCAGCAACGCCCGCACGATGCGCAAGCTCCTCGATCACAGCATCATCGAGGCTGCGTCATCCCACGATGAAGCGACCATCTACGACAAGGACCTGCGGGCAGCCCTCAACCAAGTGTTCGATGGCAAGGGACGGCGCACGATTGGATTCTAATGAGGCATGCATACCCTATATAGGAAGGAAGAAATATGGACGCCAGCAAATTCATGCAACTATTCGACTCGTCCGACAGGGTGGAGAGCGACTTTGAGACAAGCAAGGAAGCCATCCGTCGCGCCCTCGACAAGGACGACGCGCCCTTCTACTACGACATCTCCGGCGACGGCACCTCCTACTACCGCTCCGGAATCCGCAACGGGGCGGGATACTCGTCGTGCATCCTCACGCTGCAACCAGACGGCTTCGCGACGGTGCGCGCCACCTCTGTAGCAGTTCCCGAGGAGCACTGGAACGCCATGCGCAAGCTTTGTGGGTCATGGAACGTGCGCTTCAAACTCAGGGGTCTCAAGGTACAAGACGGCAAGCTCGTCTTCGAGTCTGCTCCGTTCGACCCCGTGTCGGGTCGCTTCGACGCCAACGAGGCCTGCGGCTTGGCGCTCTCGACCGTCCACCACTACGCCTCGTCGGTACTGGCCCTTGAGGCCGACACGGAGCCGTGGGACCTCCTCGATCTCTACGAGGAAGACTACGACGACAGCGGCGACGATGACGACGATGGGGGAACGAGCGTCCCGAGCCTCGAGGAGGTGCGCGACCTGCTGCAAAGCATGCGCAAGACGCCGCAGAGGCACACCGCATGATTACGCAATCCATGACAGTGAGAAGCAAAGGGGAACAGACATGAGCATTATCAAAAAGGCCACGCCCTTCGACAACCAAGTAATATGCGGGGAGCGACTCGTCCCGGCCGACGAAGACTCTGCCCATGCCATCTATGTACGCCACGGGCGCGTCTGCGGCGTGACCTACGAGAAGGGGGTCTCGCAACCATACCTGCGCTTTAGCCCCGGCTATCAGCTCCCGCCCTGGGCGCGTGACAAGAAGCCGTTCAAGCGCTTCGTGTGGGAGTGCGAGGACGAACGCGCGGTCAACATAAGACTCGACACGCACGACGGGGAACTCGCCTACATCTGCCGCGATGACAACATCGACAAGAACATCGAGGACCTGGTCGAGGACAACCTCGAGCTCCTCCTCGGCGACACCCTCTACGACGCGCTCGTCGAGTACGTGCGATCGCTCAAGAACTGAGATGAGAATCTCGCTCAGAGCTGCGTGCCGCCACGCCGTCCTGGTGGTAGCCAAATACCTGACGGCATGGTGGCACGCGCTGTGCCTCCGATCTCCGGAGTCACACTCTCCGCATCACGACTCCATCAAGGCGCATCGCAATGCGCAAAAGAGGCATATCACCTACGTTACCCTGAGGACAAGCGAAAGCTAGCCCATGCGGCCAAGTCAAACGGACAATCGAGAAGGGAAGATTGAGGATGCACGGCAACAAGAACGCGGCAGAAACCGACCTAGCACGCGACATTAAAAGCCCAATCGCTCCTTGCGCGGCCTGCGTCGTTATCGGGATAATCGTAGGGGTCTCGCTAACGCTCGCGGGATTGAGATATCACCAAAAGACATCCAACACGATGCTCCTCGGCTGGAAAATCGCAGAGTGGGATCCGGGCTTCTCCTCGTGCGGAGGCGACACGCCCGCAGAGTTCGACTTCAGCGAAAACCCGAACACCGTCAACATCACCACACTTAGTGGCGCTAGATTCACGAGTTCGTACGACCTCGAGCCAGCGGAAGACTCCGTATCGGGATATGGGAAGACCATCACCATCCATAACTACCTAGGTTTGACGGGATGCGACGTTTCGCTGGACTTCGGGCCGCACCAACCGTTGGCGCACGTAGACATCGAGCAGGTTGGCGGAGACGTCGATCTCGACCTCTTTGGCGGAGAACAAGCTGGCGAGATGTCAATCGGCTATCTGTTCTGCGGATAGATAGCGCGCATGGCCCATCCGATGGGGTAAGGCCTTGGGGACTACCGCCCCGTCGGATGGGTCCGTAACGCCGGCACGCGCAATATCAGAAGCGACACACAGGTGTTGGGGAGGACAGGCATGAGCATGAGCGACAACGACAAGTTGCGTGCGGACTTCCACACGCACACGGCGTTCTCCGACGGTCTGGGGACGATGGACGAGCTCGTAGAGGCTGCCATGTCAGAGCGGTTGGACGCAATCGCGGTGACCGACCATGACGTCTTGGACGGAGCACGCTGGGCATACGGATGGGGTCGCCACCAAGAACGCCTTGAACGAACAGGTGAGGCTCCCTCCATCATCGTCATACCAGGCGTCGAGATCAGCTCCTTCGTCATACGGGACGGGAAGCCCGACGTCGTGCACATTGTCCTCCTCGGAGTCGACCCGTTCGACACGGGCCTCACGTCGCTGTGTGAGTCGCTACGTGTCAGACGCATTGAGGAGCTGCGCCGCCGTCTTGGCCACGCCGCCTCGCTTGGCTATGCACTCGGACCCGAGGCTGAGGGTCGCATAATCGCACATGCGTTCTGGGGCAAGCAGGAAATCGCGAGGGAGCTCGTACTGAGCGAGTGCTTCGAGACGGTCGACGCGGCGTATCACGCCCTCTGGGACGGATACGACACCACCGCGAACATAGACGCATACGTTCCGGCGAAGTGCGCCATCGAGGCGGGGCACTCCGCCGGAGGGCTTGCCGTCCTCGCGCACCCCTTGCGGGACGAGGCCAGACGATGTCTGGTAACCATGTCGGTGGCAGAGGAGCGGGTTGCCCTCACGCAGGGTATGGGGCTCGACGGGGTCGAGTGCTTCTACAGCGCCTTCCCGGAGTCGGACTGCCTCGCCCTCGAGGCCATCGCCAGGGCCCGCGGGCTGGTCGTGAGCTGCGGGTCGGACCACCACGACCTCGGACGCAGGTACCGTCTGGGCAGGACGTGCGGTGAGGGAGCGAACCACGGCCACAGGACGAACGTGCTCGAGGCATTGGGAATCGAAATCGCTCCCGCCCGCACCTCATCCCGCCCATGGGAAGCCACAAAGCCGGCACCAGCCGGATGACAAACCGGCAACCAGCGTCAGCTGGACACGAGCGCGAATACGCCAAGACTGAGCGCCAGTCATGAGACAACTAGGTTGAGGAAATGGAACCTATCGAAAGGAGAGCCACCATGGACGCCCAATTCAAAGCGGAGAGGTTGGCGAGCGGAGTCGACGAATTGCCGGAAGTGCTGAGCTCGACATCCTACGCCGTCATCTCCGAGGGGAGCCGGGGATTCATAGCCCGTCCCGGCAAGAGCCACAAGCTCGCCGTAAAGGTGTTCACTAGCCCAAGCGGCGAGAGCGAATGCACATACGAGTTCGACACGGTCAACTACGGCAGGCATACCTCGGCAAAGCCAGTGCAGTCTCTTCCAACCATATACGCGCAGGGACACCTCGACATCGGACCGACGCTCCTGCCCGCAATCGCCATGGAGAGGTCCAGCGGCACCACAATGTGCGACATGGGCCACGGGAGGCTGACCCGCGATGCGTTCCCGAAGGATCGGTCGGCCGATGAGCTGCTCAGATTTGCCCTTGCCCTAGCGAACACGCTTCACGAGCTAAGGGCCCACTACATCCACTGCGGCGTGCGCACCCCGGACACCGTCATCATCCAGTGGGATGGTGACGGCCCCTCGCGCATGCCGCCAAGCATCACGTTCAGCGACGTCATGACCGTCGGCTTCAGCTCCCCAACCTCGTCGGGAGTGCCCCAGCCCACGTTGGATCCGCTGCCGTTCACGCCGCCAGAGCTCGCGGTGCCCGACGAGGAATTCGACTGGCCGCCCGCTGACCCCATCGACATGTGGGTGTACGGATCTTTGGTGTGCTACGCAGCGGTTGGCCGCTTCTGGGACGAATGGATGGACGGAAGAAAGGCGGACTCGCTTCGCAGCACAGAGTTTGCGATGGCACGTTCCCTCAAGCGTTCGGCCCTCGACTTGCGCTCGCTCGCGCCAGGCCACTTCTCCGTGCCCGGCACGTTTCCCACCGCCGAGTGCGTCGCCGATGTGGTCATGGCATGCACCAACGCGGAGCCGTCGCTGCGACCGGACATCATCGCCGTAAAGTCCGTCCTAGAGGCGGCCGCAGGCACCAGGACCTCGACGTACGCGCCCATGCCGTTTAGTCGTCAAGCACTCAAGCGAGCGGATCGAGCAGGTGTTGGGCAGTCTTGATGGGGCAGTCGAGAGAGCGATAGCGCCCCCCCGCCCATCGCAGAGTGCTGCGATGGGCGGCGCTCACTCGTAGTACTCCGAGACGGCGAGATGGTCGTAGAGGTAGTTGAACCTTATCCGCACGTCAGGCGTGTGAGCGTCCGGCAGGCAGATGACGTCTTTGTTCCGCAGCTCGATGGTGCCGCCGCGTATCGAGCGGCTTTGGGGATTTCTTGGGTCGTCCTCCCTCACCACGCGCGATCCGTTCAGTGAGTGGTCCTCGTATCGCACGACGCCGCCCGCGTGCATAATTCTACCGTGCTGTCTGCTCACTGCGGCGTTGGGGTTATACAGCCCGACGGGCACGTCCACACCCTCCTTGTCGCGCCCGATGGACACGCCCTCCCAATCCATGCCCAGCTCGTGGTGCAGAGGAAGCTCGTCATAGACGAACACGCGGGCCTTGGGCGAGCCCTCGAGGACAAGCGAGAAGCCGACGGCGTCCGAGGGGTCACGCTCGTCGTCCTCGACGAGGCGCTCCGTCTCGCTGCGCAGCGTTTTCGGCAACCCCTCGACCGCCTCCACGGACTCGTCACCTGAGTCGACGTCTGCCCCCACCACGGCATCGCCCCTGCGGCGCCAATACGAGTGGAGCTCCTCGAAGAGCAAGACTGCACCCTGAAGGTAGTCCTGGACCATGGCGTCGCCCAGCACTCTAGGAGCAAGCCATATCTCGTCACCCGGGATGAGCCTCGCTCGCTCGCCGTCCCTGACGGCCCTCGGACTTGACCCGACGCGACGTATCGCCGTTCCGTATTCCGTGTCTCGGGGGCAGAGGTACCACGAGATGGAGCCGTCCCTCTCCGCGGACGGCACCAGGTCCGCATGGTGGCGGCCAACTGCACTGGGATACCCTCCGTCCAGGGTAATTGGCGAGAACGCGTGTGGTCCCTCGAGGCCCCTCCCGATGCGCACGGCCTCGTCGACACCGTACTCCCTCTCGAACCCTAGCGCGAACGCGCCCCCCACCTCGTAGAGCTGCCTTAGGGCGACGCCGACAGTGACGCTCCTCGCGCCGCGCGCATGGCCCTGTGCCGTGCTCATACGGAACCTGCAGCACGTGACGCCATCCGGGCCGAAGAGCGCGGCCATCACAATCGTCCTCATGATGGCACATGCCCTGGAGTAGGCATCGTCCTGCGTCGAGCACTCGACGACCGCGCTCCTGATCTCGCGGACGCGCTCCCCCATCTCCTCAGCCGTCTGCGCGTACTCGCGCGCGTACGCCTGGTAGACCGGCTCGAGGAACGGCTCGCTGCCACACACGAGAAGGCCGGTCGGCATCCAGGGGGCGTGCCTCTTGACCTTGTTGAGCTCGTAGTCAAGCGCCACGTACGCCGCCTCAGCGACTGCGGAGTCGTAGGGTGATTTGCCTTCCTTCAGTGTGCCGTCCTCCTCCAGCAGAGCCCGAAAGTCCTTGGCAACCTTTCCGATGACCTTCTTCTTCTTTATGTAGCCGTTTATGATGCTCACCAAATCCCTGTCGTCGGTACGCCTCCCGCCGAAGCGAACGAGCAGGGCTCGCATGACGTCCAGTACCTCGGGGGCACGCTCCGAGCAGCCGTCGTCCGCCAATCCACTCTCGTCGAGCAGCTCTCGGACCGCAGCCACCTCGTCGCCGTCTGCCCCGACGGCAGAGATGGCCTCCCTAACGGTATCGACCAGCTCCATGAGGTAGAAGTCCCTACCCGCGTTCCGCTCGTAGTCCAGCGCGCGGTACACGACTTCCAGAATCGTCGGATGTCTGTAGTCGTACTTCTTATAATTCAGCCTCCCCGTTTTGGTCAACATCCCCAGGAATTCCGCGGCGAGGGGACCGCTGACCCTCCCCGAGTCGACCGCGTCACGTGCTATGTCGACCACGTCATGCTTCTTGTTGCTCTCCAATTTCCACTTCTGCCCCAGGCGGTCCCCGGCATCCCAGCGCCACCCGTCCTTGGGCGCAAGATTCAGCATCCTGGAGACCTGGGAGTTGTTGCGCCTCCACAGCCCGGTGAGGTATCGGTACATCTGGGACGTATCCTCACCATCATCCCTGCCGTCCCAGAAGTGGTACCTGATTTCCCTGATCAGCGTTCCCATCGTCGTGTAGTGGCCCATGCCCCTGGCGTCCCCGTTACGTCGGCACAGCTCGACCCCTTCAGGACCGACCAAGGCGGCCATGAGGAAGAGGCACAGGGCCTCGCACCGGCGCTCGTCATCGTCAGCGATTGCCAGGCAGGCTTTCACGCACTCCCTGAGGCGTCCTGCCGCCGTCGGCTTTTTTCCGTCATTCGGGTACTCCCTGGCATAGGCCTCGCACAGCGCGGAGATGAGCCACTTGCCATCAAGCTCCTCGACCCCTTGCAGCTCGAGCCGACCAAGCGCCTCGCGAAGCGCCTCCATCACGACGGGGTCATCCAAGCCGACGCGATTCTTGAGCTCCCCGCTGGGCTCGAGGAGGGCCTCGTAGGCGGGCGCTATCCGAGGCGGGAGATGCCGGGAGCCGGGGTCAAGCCCAACGACTGCCGACACCAAGGCCCTCTTGGCGCACGCCAACCCCTCCTCGCGCTTCTCCGACACTTCCAGCGGTATATCCTCTCCACGGATCGCGAGCTCTCCCATCACCAAGGCGAGCGACTCCGAGTCCAACGAGTTTCCCGGGGCGATGCGCCCAAGCAGCTCTTTTCCGCTATCTCCCGTCCGTCCTCCAAGTCCTCCGAGAAGGGTTCCCAGAGTGGTGAGCGTGTTATTCATGAAAAGTCCCCCTCACTGCCGCATGGTGGCACGCCCACTTGCAATGCTACCATCATCTTGGCCCCAAGCCAGAAAGCGGCACCCCTAGCCAGCTCTCAGAAGCGCTCCTCTCAGGGCATTGACAAGCTCCTCAGCCCCGATGCGATCGCGTGCGCGGTACTCGGTGCACGCCTCTACGACGCGAGCGAGTTCGGCTATAAGCTCCCCCTCACCATCGGTGTCTCTAGCGCGACGGGCAACGAGCCCGGCGACGTCGATGGGTTCACGCCTGATCCTGTCGAGCTCGTCCATTTCCCGGTCGCTCAGAGCCAGCGACCCCCGAAGGCGCGTGGAGGCACCCCACGACCACGCCTCGGAGCCCACGAGCATCGTGGTGACGATGGCACCGAGCGACCAGACGTCCGAGGCGAGTGTGACCCTGTTGACAGGGATTCGCGAGAAGAAACTCTCGGGCGCCGAGTAGACGGGGTCGATGCCGTACACGGGGTCGACCAACGGGCTGGGCTGTATCGGCATGGCGTGCTCGAACCCCGTGAGCGCCACGGAGGGAGACTCGCCGATAACGCCTCCCCTCACGATGACGTTGTCTACCGAGAGGTTACAGTGGGAGACGTTGAGGACGCGCAGGTCCACGATGGCCTCGGCAAGGGCGAGCGATACCCGCGCGACATCCTTGGCGGGGAGCCATCGGCGCGCCGAATCGCCAGGGGCGACAAACCGCAGCAGCTCCGCGATGCTGGTCCCGTCGATGCGCTCCTCTACCACCGCCGTGGTCACATGGCCGCCACGCTCCTCGCCCTTTCTACCTACCGAGAGGTATCCTGCGGCATACGCCCTAGGCATCGTCTGGACCCCACGTTGCTGTCCGAGGCACAGCAACTCATATTCGATACGCGGCTCTCCGACCCTTGCCACCGGACGGTCCCAGTCATAGCATTTGATGAGGTACCTTCCTACGCCCGCGACATAGATGGGGCCCAGATGCCCGTCTCTGTAGGTGCGCAACCCATCAAGCAGATCGCTCGGCAGCTGTTCGTCGCCTGCGATGTCCGTGGGTTCGAAGCGTCGCCACATCCATTGATCCTCATATCGGACTGTACGTGCACCGATGGCCTCGAGGGTGTCCAACAGGTCCCCCTCATGCACGAGGCGCACGTTGGACGCCTCTCGCCACCCCTTTCCCTCCACAATCGGTTCGTTCTTCACCCTGTCTCCCATCTCTTTGCCTGTCTCCCACGCCAGCCCTAATCTCCTCCTTCTGAGGTTCGGAGGAGGGACCCACGCGCTTCCTCACTGTTTATACCAAGGACGAATGTGTCGATTTGCGCATCCCCAGCATGAGGCGCCACGTCTCAGGCACAGGCCATCCCCACAGACGTCACGCCACCGGAGGGTCCGGGCGCCCTCGAGCGGCGCCGCATCTCTGGCCTTCGTCCAAGCTCCTTGCTACAGTGGTGGCAGCACGGCCGAATGCGCGAGGAGGATATGGCGATGACAGTATTCAGGCTTTCTGACGGAAGCTGCCCATATGAGGTCGAGAGCGCCGCCATAAGAGACAGCGGAAGCTTCGGGCAAATCTACAAGGCTCGGAGGCAGGGAGCGGGCGAGCCGCAGACCATAGCGGTCAAGGCGATGCACGAGATCAGCGAGGAGGCAGGCGAGCTCCTGCGCAAAGAGTATGACTGCCTCAGGAGTCTGGGTGCGGGCGACACTAGACCCGAACCGGGACCGCCTGTGCCGACGGCATATGGCCAAGGCACACTCGTTTCGGACAGCTTGCGAGAGAGGCCGGCATTCGCTATGGAGTACTTCGACCCCACGGACTGGCCGACCCTCAGGGAGCTGCTGAACGACATTGCCGACGGCTCGGAGAGCGTCGCCGATGTCCCGGGCATATGGGTCATGCGGCTCGGGATGGGCATTGCCAAGGCCATCGAGGCGTGTCACAAGAGGGGCGTGGTTCACAGAGATCTTTCCGACACCAACATTCTAGTGAGGCGGGGCTTTCTCGACGATCCCGAGGTCGTCGTAGTCGACTTCGGCACCGCGGAGCAGACCGAAAGGTGGAGAAATAAGGCGCCAGAGGACTTCAAGACGCGTGGCCAGCGCGGCACCAAGCTGTTCGAGAGCCCGGAGATGCGCGAGGGCATCGCCGGCACCATGCTCGAGTACCGGAAGAAGCCGGCCACGGACCTGTTCAGCATCGGTGCACTGCTGGTCTACGCACGCCTATCCATGGAGTACTCCTGCAGCGTCGCGGCGAACGCCATGGAGCAAAGCGGTGGCTTCGCGTACCAGATGGTACCCCTCCTCAAAAAGCTCGGATCGGACGCAGGTACGCAACAGAGGCGTCCGATTACCGTCGCCGACATGGAGCTGGGCTCCATCGCCCGGACGCTCACGAACTACCACCCCACAAAGAGGTACTTCGGGGACATGGGCGCGGCGCGGCGCATGGAGACGCTCCTGACGGGGCATGCGGAGAGCTCGATTCGTCCGCCCCTCGGGAAGGGCCAGCACCTCGAAGACGAACTCGACAGCGAAATCATCTCTGAGCTCATTCGCCTATCGACGCCGATGTCATTCCGCAGCTTGGTCATGAAGATGGCAGACGACGCGAACGGCGACCGCGTAGAGACCGTCCGGACGGCACAGGACGGGCTCGCCTGGCTCCATGAGGACGGAACCCTCGTAATCGGCCCTTCTTGCGCAGAGTTTCGAGCCGAGCGGAGGCGAGAGGAGTACACCCATGGGACCGTCATCGCGGAATGGAGGCACATCAACGTCGGCAGCGAGGCCGCAAGCCACCCGTGGTCGTCGCGAGCCTTAGAGGTCAGGCGGGTTGTCGCCCCGGTGCTGGTTGACAGAGAAGGGGACGTGAAGCGGCTTGTCCCCCTCACGATGCACGGCTGGTTCGAGGGGATGGGGAATGTCCGGCAATTCGACCTGGCCGGCATCGACACGTCACGCGTGAGCGACATGGCGGACCTGTTCAGAGGCTGCGCATCCATTTCCGAGCTGATGCTTCCGAACACCTGGAGCTACGGGAGCGTCAGGACGATGGAACGCATGTTCTCCGGCTGCAAGCACCTGCGGCAGATGTCGTTCCTCGAACCTCTCTCCGAAGCTGGGCTAGTCCTTGGCACTGGAAGAGTTGCCAGCTTCAGGAAGCTCTTCGAGGGGTGCGTACGCCTGGGCGGCCTCAATCGCGAAGGGCTCGCTTGCGTGCTCGACACGTCCGGTGCCCAGTACCTCGACTCCATGTTCTCCGGCTGCTCGTCGCTGACGGGGCTTGATCTGACATGCTTCAGGACCGACAAGGCAACCGGCTTCTCCAGCATGTTCGAATCCTGCGCCTCCCTTGAATGGATTAGGCAGGACTTCAGCATGAAGAGAACCCGTTGGACCGAAAGCATGTTCCGCGGTTGCGTCTCAATCAGGGAGGTCGTCATCCCAGACGAGCCGAAGGCCGACAATCTGTATTCCCAGCCGCAACGCGCCCATCCCTCCAGTATGTTCGCGGGATGCTCGAGCCTGGAGACGGTCAGTCTCGGAGGGCTGCTCGACCACCCCCTCACATCCACATGGCACCTCTTCTCGGACTGCAGCAGTCTCAAGACGGTGTCCATCTCAGGCATGGACACGGACGGGGCACAGGACATGGGCGGCATGTTCTCAGGCTGCGAGTCGCTCGAGGAAATCACAGGCATCCAGGAGCTGCGAACGGGCAGCGCCACCACCTTCGGAATGATGTTCTCGGGCTGCAGGAGCTTGAGGGAGCTCGACCTAAGCGGATGGGACACAAGGTCGTTGAGGACCTTCAGCCACATGTTCAAGGACTGCACATCGCTTATGAATCTCGACATCAGCGGATGGGACACCTCCTCAATCACTGCAATCAGCTACGCATTTGACGGAGCCAACGACAACATGACCATCAACGTCGGAGACGGGTTGGAGTTTCCGCAGATCAGGGACACAAGCCAGTATGTGAAGTTCGCATCTCCCGCCTTCGCCCGGCAATTCGCAGCCGAGTAGAGCAGGGCGGTCGGGTTCGGACGTCCGCAAGCCTTGCCCCGCCTCCCTGCACGCATTTCCGCATACAGATGGCATCCCCCTCATTTGCGCAAACTTAGAGCCCACCCTCTGTTTTGATAGAACCGTCCCCATAAGAGGCAATGCGAGACGGGAGTGAAAGATGGTTCGGGAATGCATTCTGAAGTGGGCGCTCTTTATCGAGCTTGTGCTCGTCCTCGCCTCCACAAAGGTTGGCCGTCGCAAGCTAAGCACTGGACGGCGAGCATATTTCTGGGCGTGGGCGGTTTGGGTCGTATTCGGCATGATTGAACTCCAGTCGAGGTTCGAACATTTGGAGCAGTGGTCAAACATTCCGATTTTCTACGGTATGGAGCCAAGCATGATTGCCACGGTCGCATGTGCGCTACTCACGGCTGGCATCATCGAGCGCGCATTCCTCTATATCGGCATCCTTCAGCATGGAGAGATGACCTTGTTGGGGACTGCGTTCGCCCTTCCGATGCTGGCGTGGGGCAAATCCGCGAGTCTTCCAACGTCCATCTTGACGTTCCTCGCACTCTCGTCGGCGATATTCGTGTCCATCCGCCACGTAATCGTCTCCAGTCCCGCCAGACTCCCAGCACCCGGGACTAAGGAAACTAGTCCTCCGGACGACATCGGGCCTAACGGCTCTTTCCTCGCGTTCATAGAGGGGGATCGCGTCCTCATGGCGCTAATCGCCATCTACATCTCCATCTTCCTCGTCTTCGTCGTCGCACCACTACTACCGCCTCACCTCAAGGACCTTCAGGCCATACTTCGATAGCGCTTGACGCTGTCCAAGGGAAGCTCCTCAAAGTGAGATGTCGCAGCGCCTCCTGCAAATCCGAGACCTCATGATGACGTGGCAAAGAGCTGCGAAAGACGCAAAGGAGAAGCCATCACATGAATACGGAGGTGATTTAGATGGTCACACGAAAAGGAACTCCCTCACACGATTTATGGCACTTGGTGTCCAATGACAGTTCGGGGTTAACCCCGGCCGTCCTTCGGGCAAATCGCGGCGAGAAATGGTCCACGCTTCCCGTATTTGATGCGCTTCGATTTGCGACTGGCTCCGCCTCGATAGGTTTCTTCGCTATCGCGACGCACTTCACGGACATCTTCCGCTACCTCGCGCCTTTCCAATCGCACACTTTGGAGAGGGACAGTTCAATCGCGGCGCTCCTAGCAATATGCCTCGTAGTCAGCACAACCGTTCTGATTGTCAGAATCACACTTGGCAAAGGGGTCGGCTTCGTGAACGGGATGGCTACCTCCGAGGTGGCAATAGGTCTCTACGCAAGCCCATACCTGCAGTTCCATCGCGGCATGCTCCTAGCCACGGTTGCAGTCTGCGTCCTGACCGCTCTGTGGCATGTGGTCCTCAGGAAGAGTTACGTGAGGCTGGTAGCTACATCGGCAATCTGCATCGCACTGTTTTCCTACCTCACCCTCGTCCTTGGCCTCGTGGGAACAGTGCCGATAGCGGTATCCCGCGTCTCGCTGGGAACCCAAGAGCAAGTTAGCGAAAGGGATGTTTCTGACACGCTACGCGATCTCCACGAGGGAACACCCCTAAGAATGCGAGGATACCAAGAAATCGTGGATACGCTGCAACGCTTCGCTCATATCGAATCCGCACGCCTCGGCATCGTGGAGCACGAACCTCAGGTGGTTATCAGCCTTATCGGCACGGCATCGGGCTCCTACATCCCCACGTCAAACCGAATCTGCGTCAACCCGCTGGTGTTTGCGGATGGCTACGAAGGTTCGCTGGAGGAGCTTATCGAGCTTATCGCGCACGAATGCGCGCACGCGTACGAGCATTGTGTTGTCTCTGGGAAGATTCCCGGCTCATACGACAGCCCCCTTGGGACGATGACACCAGACGTTGCCGAACAATGGGCAAGAGAGCTTTCCTCGCCCGATCAGGCATACATCGACTGGTTCGCTTACATGATGCAGGACACCGAAATCCGCGCCCGTGACTATGCGGAAGGTGCCGCCGACAGATACTACGATGCTGCGGGAATCGGCCTTGTGATAGGAGACTTCAGGGCGGCGCGCGACGTACCTGGGTACATCGGCTAAGCGCCAAGGACATGCTGACCTGGATGAATCATCGCGTAGTTTTCCGCACTACCAGACCGATGGGAAACCCGTCGGTCGTTTGTAGACCAGCGCGTACAAATGGCATGAGTAAAGAGGGCAGACTAAGGAGCGAACATGGATGATTACAGACGCAACGTACGGCACGATGATTTCCCGAGAATAACGACACCAGCCCTTGCGAGAGGCTTCGTCGAGAGGAGGGTGCGAGAGCTGTCGGCAGAAATCGGTGAAGCAAGCGTGGTCCTCGCCTACTCGGGAGGCGTATGTTCGACCGTCTGTGCCGCGCTCATCAGGGAGGCCATCGGCGACAGGCTTAACGGCGCATTCGTTGACCTCGGGCTCAGAGATAGGGCGCAAGTGATCGAACTCTACAAAAGGCAGTTAGCGCAAGAGCTCGAGGTGATAGACGCGAGAGCGGATATCGGGTGCCTGCTCGACGGGGTGTCCGCCCCCGAGGAGAAGAGCCGCGTCATCGGCGCATACCTCGTTGAGGCCTTTCGTGACCTTGCCATCAAACACAACACACGCTTCGTGGCGACGGACACCACATATCCTGACATATTGAAGACGAGGAGGAACCAGCCGAGCCACCACAGCATGGTCCACGAACCCCTCGGCGACGGCATCGAACTCGTCGAGCCTGTGAAACTGCTATTCAGTGACGAGGTACTGATGGTCGCCCGCCTACTGAGCCTTAACACCCATGCGGACAGCAGCAGCCTGCCCAGCAACACCCCTACGAAGCGAAAGCGCAATCGAGGAGAACGAGAATGATCGTCAAAGAGGAAGTGATAGCCGCCGTCGACGTGTACCAAGTCGCAGCAATCGTCAGGCGCATCGTCGCAGATGGTTTGCGCTATGCGCGCCCACACGATACGGAGGCATCAGCAGACAGCTTGTCCCACGTGGAGCAAAATGAGTCGCAACGCGGGACTTACCAGCTGGGACACCCGCTATCAGGTCAGGCTAACACGACGACCCTGTTTGCAGATGGGTTTCTGGCGCTACGTGTGGGAGAGGGGCCTGGCACAGGCGACATGTCGAGCAGGGTGATTGCCTGCCTGCTATCGAATTGCGATAACGCTAACGAGCCGTGGCTCCTGCGCTTCGATGACATGGCAAGCTCCGAGTTGTTCATGGACCGCCTGTCAGAGATGCTGGAAGAATCCAACATCACGCTCTACTTCGGACCGTCTCGTTGGGACGTCCACGAAGCTTATTACCAGTATCCAATCTCCATCGAGGCTAGGGCAATAAGAACTGATCTGTGCAAGAGCCCCGACGGATAGATCTCGGCCATCCCTCTTGCACCCAACGCAAGCAGCAGCGATGAATCTCCTGAGTCAAAAGCCGCTCGGACCTGCCTTATTCCACCCCAGCACACTGGTCGTGCTCCTCAGAGAGAATGGCCCCGCCTCTTACAGACACGGCATAGTTGGCCACAAAGACTCGGCGATCAGGTTCTACGCATGAATTAGAGACAAGGGCCGCCTCGCACCGATGAACTGCCGCAGCGAACGATCAGCAGCCGGCTATCGGCGGATAATCACCTTCACTCGTCCCTAGCCTCATCGTCTTCCCGCACCCCCTCGAGGTCCGCGAGAAGCTCCGACATCACCATCGGCTCCCAGTGTCCACCGAGGCAGACGTCCGCCTCGGTCGCTTCCACAGCCTCGGCAAGCCTCCGGCAGGGTGCCGCCAGCTTTACCCACGTGGGAAATGTGCCGCTCTTGGCGTCCCCGAAGAGCAGCGCCCCCTCCTCGGGGACGTGCACGAGGGTCGCGTCATCCGTGTGGGGCGACTCGGCCTGGAACGCCCGTACGGTGCGGTCGCCCAAGTCCAGCGTGAGCTCGCCATCGAACACGACGTCCGCCATCGTGACGACGATCGGACGCCCTCCCGCGTACTCCCTCCGTATGCTCTCGTCCATGGAGAGTAGCCAGCCTGCCCCCTCTCGGGCCACTCTGTCCCGAACGTGCCGGAGGTGGTCGTTCGTGCGAGCGTTCGCCACACAGAGACCGTGGGTCGCGTGCATCCCGAGGGAGTGGTCCCAGTGCCAATGCGTGATGATCGTCAGTGCGGGCAGAGCAAGCCCCTCACCCTCAAGCAACCGATAGAATTCCGATACGTGCGCCTCCGAGTGGCCCGCATCGACCGCCACAGAGAATCGGCTCCCACGTATGTAGCACAAGTTCGGTCGATCGAGTTCCCTCTCGAACGGCAGATACCAGATGCGGTCGGTCAGCCTTCTCAGACCCATCGTCACCCCTCCTCCTACAAAGCTGGAACGCGAGCCTCTATGATACCTGTCATCATGAACGGCTTTGCGCAAAGACACCCAGCCTTCTCCACGATAATGACCTCGAAAAGCAAGGCGCCAACATACGCGCCGCGCATGAAAGACGGCTTTATCGGGTATAAGAGCTTCATTAACCGCTTCTCGAAGGGAACACAACCATGTTGTAGCTACCGACATCTCCCACGGTCCATCGGATGGCATGGCCTACAGGACAGCCATGCCTCGACGCGTCGGCCGCAAGGCCGTCGGGCACCATAGCTCGTGGGAACCGACCCCGAAAGACCCAGGCACTGCCCCCTGGGAGACGAGCCGCCCGGCAAGCACGCACCCGGCTGGCGCGCCGACCGACAGGATCGAAGAAGGGAGCATGCCATGGCAAAGAAGGCAACGAGGGTGGGTCGGACGGTAGAGAAGGCGCTGACGGACGGCGCAGTGGCGAGACAGGTGCGGGAGGTCGCTCGACAAACGGAGCAAGACGCGACGCGCGCCAAGCGCGCAAGCGAGGCGGCACTCGCGGCGTGGAGGCAAGTGAGGAGGCTCAACGCCCTCGCCAAGGAGCTTACGCGGGAGAGCGAGAACGCCTGGAAGGCTTGTTACTGCGCGATGCAGCAAAGCACGTGGGCCGAGAGCTGCCAACACTGGTCCGAAGAGTACGCTCTCTACGCGGAGAACGGTATACGCCCCAGGCGCATGCTCGAGAAGGCCAAGGGCTACTCCGAGGGCGCTAGGTTGGAGGCGGACGAGGCAGAGGTAGCTGCAAGAGAGGTCTGCGAGGCAGCCGACGAGGCCATGCAGGTTGCGACGCGAATCTTCTCCCTCATGGCCTCCAAGATGGGAATCGCGACCGAGGAGGACGCCGCGATCCAGACGATCTCGGTCGCGGCCATGAGGACAGCGCACTACCTCGTGGTCCACGACGGGCGCCCGCGCGCCGCGTTTCTAGACGTGGACGACGCCCTCCTCTTCATGTCCGAGCTGGCGGACGTCGATGCGGTCCACGAGGATATCGACGCCGCGTGTGAGGTGGTGGACCGCAGCGGGAACCGCCTCGGCGGATACCGCGTGCGAGGTGGCGAGGTCACACTGTACCCCATTCCAGGGGAATAGCGAGCTGGCCAAACGCCTCGCGATGAAATATGGTGCTTGCGACAGGCTGGCACCTCAACACAATCCGACAGAGGGGCACGCTGCGCGACGGAAGCGTGGCGTGCTCCTCCCTCACGGTCAGGTTCATTTGCGCAAACGCCCCACAGGTGTCGTGCTCTACTTTTATTATGCAAGTGACGGCTTACGGGCACCGCGCAAGGCGCCACAAGATGCGGGAGGCAAGATGGACGTTCGCAGGCCAACGCTCACCAGAGGATTCCGCGACCAGATCCAAGACCTCAAGGAGAGGAGCGAGGCCTTCGCGGAGCTGCGCGAAGGGTACTTCATGCTCGTCACCAAGGGGAAGGAGGTGATGTACGTCACAATGGACGAAGAGCTCTGTCACGTGACCATACCCCTGGGAATCGAGGAGGTGACGGACACCGACAGCGCCCGCACCGTCGTGGCCCTGGCCAACTACCTCCACGCGGAGAAGTCCGCGACGTTCGACATCACGTCCATGGAGCACGGCAAGGTCGTCTCGTGGCAGCCCGACCTTGCGCTCTGCCTATCGTACTCACGTCCCCTGCCAGCGCTCGAGGCGGTCGGAGACGGCCTGACGGACTTCGTCATGGGACTCGCGGGCACATTGGACGAATACGGCGAGGCGTTTCGCGACGCGGCCGCGGGAGTACCGCTTGCAGGAATCTGCCAGCGATTCGACAACCTCTACCAGCTCGCATGGGAATCACGCATACCAGAAGGGAGACCGCACATGTCAGGAGGAGCGTGGCAAATGCCAGAGGTCGCCGAGGTCGTACGCGACGGAGTCAGGCTGCTCGTCGAGAGGAACGCGTTGACAGACATGGAGGAGGAGCTCCTCTTGCTCGCCGCCCGGGGAGCCATGGCGCGACGGGCGCTCGATACCCCAGGTAGCGAGGACGACTCCCCGCATGGTGGTTGGCCACGCCTCGAGCGCATGGCCCGAGACGGCACCCTCGCCAGGGAGGAGCTCCTCGAGGGGAGACCCGCGCTCGTCATGTCGATGGTCAATCGCATCGGTGCGCGCGGAAGGGCAACTGATACCGATGGAATCATCAGGGCGGGTACCAAGGCGCTCGTCCGCGCAGTCGAGCGGCAGTCGGTTTCCAGCACGGCAGTGGGCGACGGCCGCGCCGTCTGCGACCAGATAATGCGGGAGGTGAGGTGGGCGGTGCGGAACGCTGCCGCACGGGCATTGTGCGACGCGAGCCGTGTCTCTGGCGCCGGAGACTTCGAACGGCGCGAGGAAGGAGGCGAGGGACAGGTCGAGGTCATCCCTCTGGAGAGCGCAAGCGAGAGCGACACCTCGTATTCGGACGAAACGCTGAAGAGAATCCTTGAGGAGGAGAGCCTTGAAGAGATTCGCAAGCGCATAAGGGATTATCGACCCAGACTATGGGAGATCATCGAGTTCAGGTTTGGCCTCAAAGACGGAGAGCCACACAACCTCGACGAAACTGCCGCTGAGTTCGGAATCACGCGCGAGCGCGTACGGCAGATGGAGGGAGGCTTCTTCTCTCGTGGCTTCACCGTCGACCAGAACGGAAAGATAGTTCGAAAAACCCTGCAGGCGAGGCGTCCCCTGAGGGACTACGTGGACGATGGTGACTAGTCCGGGGAAGTCAGTGCGCCAAGATTGGCAAAGCTCATTTTCAAGCCAGGCTTCCAGGGTGTCGTAGAAACGGAGTGGAAGTGGCGAGAGTGGTAGTCGCTCCTACACAACGCATTCGTCGAAATGCCTGGGACATCCGGATGAGCGTTCCTATCAAACGGTCGACCTGGCTAAAAAAGCGCATCGCGAGAAGGCGGGCTTATCCTGCGGGCTGATCCAAGCGACATGCTACCACCTGTTCCCGTATTCCTCGACCGCGCTGTATGGCCACCCGCGCTCACGAATTCGGAAAGCCGCCATCTTGATTCCCACGGGATGGATTCTCGCCTCGATCGTGATGTAATCGACGACGCTTGCCTGCTCCCTATCGTAGGGGGTCGTGTCGCACCTCAGGCCGATGCTCTCCCTCGAATAAAGGTCAAGCGACAGCGGGTTCAAGAAGGAGAAGTAGGCATCGTGGGCGGCTGGAAACAGGAGGAGGGTGCGAAGTGTTCCCGCCTCTGGACACCAGCCTTCAACGGCCTCCTGAACCGACAAATCAGTCGATTGACATCCGCGTACGTTACTCCCCGGGATACGAACTTCGATGAAGCTGCGGGCCGTCAGGACAAAGTCCCTATACAGAAGCCCTCCCGGACTTTCCATCGTGTAGGAAAGCCCCTCCCCCAAGTCGTAGTTCCACGTACCGCGTTCGTAGCGGGTCCCTACGTGCTTGGAGGTGTATAGGAGGGTGCCCCAGTTTACTATCTTCCGCACCCTCGTCTTTAGGAATGCCTCAAGATCAGGCTTGCCTCCGTTCAATCGCCGTCCACAGCTCGAGAATACAAATCGCTCATCAGGGATGTAGCTCACGTTCTCCTCCTAACATGCCCAACGATTGTACCAATCTGCGAAACCCCCTATTCTTAGTATTCGGCGTAGGCCAATCAGCGCGGTCAGACCCAAGACCTGAAACCATAGATCGGGAAGGTTGCAACATTTGACCATGGCGTTCCCTGCACCGATTGTAAGACCGAGCCACGGGAGGCGGACCATAATGCAACTGCAAGACAGAGACGGCAACGAGTTCGACGTGTCGCTGCTCCGCTGGGGGCCGGACGGAACGCTCGGAGCGGACAAGCTTGACCGCGCCATCGACGAGGAGCTCGTCGGTCGCGACGGATGCGACATGACGATGAGCCTCATGGAGGACGGCGTGACCATGGCCTCGCTCTGGTACGAGAAGGCAGGGCTCGAAGTGATCGATGCACTCTGCAACAAGGGCCTGCTCTGCGTCGGGCACCGATTCGGTCGCGAGGCGGTCGCGCTGATGAGGCGCCACCCGGACGCCGTCGTCGACGCCGCCGTCCAGTGCACCCGCGACGAGGAGGGGTGGCTCTGCGTCGTGAGGCGCCTCGACGTGTTCACCACGAACGAGGCGACCGACGCCGACGTCGCGTGCGCCGTAGACATCGCGCGGAACTTCACGGGACGAGATTCCGACGGCAACTGGCTCAGCCAGAGCGTCAGCATGCTCTGGTTCGACAAGGGCGTGAACGCAAGCACGTACGACTGGCGGGGCGAGACACGCGAGCAGCTGCCCCACGCCCACGAGATGGACCTGCCGAAGAGGGAGAGGCGCTAAAACGCGAAGCTCAGACGAGGCTCATGAGCTCGGACAAAACCACATCAATACTGAGCACGTGGGCAGAGACGTCGGATGACGACGGCACCAACCTGACGGAAGCCGCAAGCGACTCGATTGCGCTGCTCAAAGACTGGGGTTTTGAGGGTATCTGCTGGCACGACTCAGACAACTTGCCAAATACGTCGACAAGCGAGCTTACCAGGCCCTCAGCCCATATTGCGTAGGTCTCCGCATCGAGGTTCGATGTGTCGCCGCCCTTGCAGGTCAATGAGCGGTTCACGGAAGCGGCGTATAGCATCAGCTGCCTTATGCCCATCGCCCACCGAATCGCTCCAAGCTCAGGGCTCATCCTATAGCGTTCGGACCTGTCAGACGCATCAACCGGAACGTATAATACGCGGTCGCAGTCGCCGTCGCTTGCGATGCTCACCAGTTGATGGCCCGTCAGCCCGACTGAGGCGAAGTATGCCCCGCCATTGAGCAGGTCAATCGTTACCCTTGAACAGTAGTGGGGGAAGAGGAAGAACTCGGTCAGATGGTTTGTGTCATCGAACTCCTTGCAGAAGCCTCTGACCACTCTCGCAATAGCAGACTCGATAGAACTGATTTCTGGAGACCCCAAGTCTATCGCGAGGGTCAACTCCCCGTCCCCCTCGACTTCGGAATCCATGCCAGGAAGTCGACTTGCCCTCTCGGCCACCATCGACGGAGCCTTCTTGAGGCAACGTGCTCGAAGCTTCGATTCATACGCAACCGAATGCCTTGGTTTGATGCCTAGCTCGGCGAGTCGGCTGAGCACACCGCAAAGTATAAGAATCTCTTGCTCAATTCTCTCTCCGATCACGTGCCTCTCGAGGAGACACGGCAGCTCGCTGCCGCAGTCATCCAAGGTCTCCACGATCGTCTTCAGCAGGAAGACGGCAGATCTGGCGGCATGCTCAGCGCCATGCGAGTCGCCCTTGCGTAGGGATAAGATCAAATCGCAACACCTCTGTCCGAACGGCTCGGCGGTGTTGAGGAGCTTCGAGACGCCGTGTAGTGGGTTCGTCCTACGTCCGCCGAGGCCGACCGGTTCTTCGTCTGCCACCCTCGTCGCCCTACGGTCAACGGGAGAGCTGAGCCTCTTGAAGCCATGGGGATCGCGGTCGGACTTGGGGACGTCAACAAGCGTCCAGCTCTTATCCTCACGTTTGGCGAGTTTAAGGATGTCCGCCGAAAGCGTCCTATGAGGTTGCGCCAGCAATCCCTTCTCGAAGCCCTTGTCCAACCAGCGCGTAAGCCCCACGACGACCCTCTCGAGAAGGGATATGGAATTCTCCACGACCTGGATGGTTGTGGCCCAATCGTCAAGGGAGTCGTCGTACTCGCACATGGCGTAGAACATGAGGTCGGCCACGTTCAGCCAGCGTATGGGAAGGTTTTTCGCAGGAATGTGCTTCTGGACCGGGGGCATCCTTTCGGACGGCACGAACACGTCCACACCAATCTGGCTCCCGCAGTACGACTCCTTGCACGGGTACAGCCTTCTGTAGTCTAGGATTGCAGCCATGAGTTCGTCATTCAGGTTGTCTTTGCCTCCCTGTGGAGCCTGGAGGAGGTCAATGGACGAGCCAGAAGTATCCCTCCACAGTACTGAATCCGCCTTGTCAATCGCCCTTTCGAGGCACACGTACGCGTCCTGGCTCAAGCTTGACCCGCACAGCTGGACGCCCAGAGCGAAGTCGAGGGCGCTGGAAAGAGGGAGTCCTACCGGCGAGAAGGCGTCCGAGAGTCTTTGCGCGGCCGCCGACACCGAATTGTCGACAATTCCGCAGGTCACAAACTGCACGAGACAGAAGCCGGCGGATGTTAGGTCACGCGAATTGGAGGGCACCGAATATCTGGACAGGTCGACTGCCGCAAGCACGGCTCTTGTGGAGGCGTACTCGATTCGGTAACTGCCGGCTCTCTCTATGAGCGACTCCAGCACCTCGTGCCAATGCTCGTCGGTAGCCAGGCTGAGCAAGGTATCCGACCCCCTTGCGTCAAACGCCTTGGTAATACCGCCGCCCAATGCGAACAGGAGCCACGACGACACGTTATAGCCCGAGAGATCCCGTCGCAGGTCGGCACATTCCTCGTAGGTATCTCTCGCGTCAGACCAAAGCGCGAACTTGAGAAGCTCGGAAAACTTACCCCAGGAGCCATCGACCGATTCGGTCAACCGCCCGACGTTCGATGGCCTCCAGCCATGCCTCGCGTGGAGGTTGACCAGCATCGTCCCGCATCCCGTCTCGGCGCATTCCACGAGGCCTGCCGCAACCTCGTCCATCGAGCGGAAGCAATAGTCCCTGAGGAGGTCCGCTATGATTGACGAGCGGTAGGGATGAAGCGGCCCAACGAATCCCGCTCCGTCCCTCCTCAGGAGGTGCTCTCGGTCAACCGCCCTGACAAAGCCGGCCATCGAGCGGCATCCCGACGTCCTCCCGAGCGACGGAATCGAACAGACGGACCCTTCGGCCCCGGCGAGGCTAGCGAGGTACAGGGCGTAGATCCAGTCGTCGTCTTTCTCCCTAATCAGTCGACCGACCTGCTCGGACAGCATGCCCCGCAGCGTCGACCCTGTGCCGAGCGAGTACGTGTACTCCATCAGCGGCCCGGATTCTCCGAAGCTGGCCCATGATTCCTCGAATGACGGGTAGCGCGGGGAATCGTATGCGTCGTAGATTTCCCTCGCCTCTTCCTCTTCTAAGGTCAGCGCCACCTCCCGCCAGCGGAATCGCTTTGGCGAGAGGTCCGAGCGTCCGTAGTCCTCCTCCCGAATGCTCACGAGAAGCCTGATGTTTGCGTCGGCACGGGCGTAGACCTGCTCCGCGAGCCATGCCCATCCGTCGTCCCTCGCTCCGTCCAAGTAGGCGTATTGCACGGAGTCGTGCCGGGCGTTACAAAGGGCGACGATGAACGAGCATACGTCCCTGGCCGTCTCCACGCTGTCTATGCCCGTTATCACGTGGCAGTCGCCGACCTCGACACGGTCGTATAGGTATCGGTAGCAGAGGGTACTCTTGCCTTGTCCGGAGGCCCCTCGGACCACCACGACCTTTTCCCCCTCAAGTGCAACGTCCAGTTCGCTCATCCATCGTGGCCTCTTAACGTCAAGGTTGGCAACGATGTGCTCCGGTCGGGCGTTGATGCCCGCGCGATACTCGTCAGTGATGTCAACGCTAGCATCGTTCGTGAGCATCTGAGACAGAGGCAGCACCGTGTTACCGTACTGCCGCGACAGCCCCGTAAGCCCTGCGAGACTGGTGCCAAGGGCCACGATATCCTCGTTGATTCCTTGCATCGATAGGTATTGTCTTAGCCGTGAGCAGTCCCGCACTCGCGTCGTTAGGTGATGGAGAAGCACTTGGGGACATGCGCTGACCTCCGGCCTGGATCCGACGTATCGAAGCAGCAAGTCTCTTATCCCCGCCTCGTCCAATGCCTCGAACGACATGTGCTCCCTCGCGAACCTCGCGATTCCACCCCCATACATGGAGCGAATCTTCTCCAGGACCGTTGCCTCTGACCTGGATTCCCCGGAGGAGAAGCCCGCCAGCTCCTCCCCGAGCTCTCCGAAGACGACAACTCGGACGTCCATGTCGAAACCCCTGTCCAGGAAGAACTTTGTGTGTCCCAGCAGGGCGTCATCCTTCCCGTACGATGTGTTCCTCTGCTTCGGGGCGATGTCGGAGAGGGTGAGGGGGCGGTCTTGCGCCTTGACCTGGACGAGTTCGATGCGCTTTTGCCCATCGTTTCCGCCGAGGATCAGGAGGTCCTCGGCAGATTCGGGAAAGTATGTCGCATCGCCGCTCGCGTCGCCGACGATTCGAGAGCAGATGTACAGGGTCTGCAGCTCGTATCCGCGCCAAGCTGAATCCGCACCTGCAATCGACCCCTGAAAGGCTAACGTTTCATTGAACTCCGCCAATGCGGCCATGAGCTCATCAATCTCGCCCAAGCTCTGTAATCCTCCCCACAGTCGTTCGTCCGAAAAGCCCGCTTTTCCGTGCCGATATCGGGGAATTCATCATGAAGTACCCTCGACCCGAGCTTGCTCTTCCGGAACGCGTCGTCCTCGCATCTTGGATTCGCGCACATCGGTGACATGTCGAGCGTCTCAACGGTCCGCGACAACCTTTCCGATGAGGTGTGGCACGCCCACCACGAGCGCGTTCCCCATGCAGAAGGCCCTCCTACCGTCGGTCATCCCCGTGTCGGTCCATCCCCTGGGAAACCCTTGCAAGCTGTCAAGCTCGTCAGGCACGAGGCGGCGATAGCGCCCGTCCACGCACCGGATGATGTGCTTGAAGCGCGACGCGCCCTTGCCGCCCTCGCCGGTGAGGATGGTCCTCGACGGGTTCTCCAGGAGGTCCGGGAACGCCATTGCCCCCTCCGAGTACATGTACTCATGACCGGTCCGCTTGTTTTTGCGCGGTATGCGCTTAGACCCCTTGAGCCACTTCCACTGCCCGAGCTGATCGTCGGGGACGTAGTACTCCTCCGGAACCTCCGCCTCGGGAACGAGCACGTCACCCAAGCACCCCCTCGGTCCGTCGTAGCTCTCCGTCACGGACCCCGTCAGCGCGACGCCTCCCTGCATTACGCCGGCGTTCTCGAACGGGCTTCTGCCGCCCCCCGCGTTGAAGGACCTCGTGATCTCGTATGGGTCCTCGCTGACGTCCACGCCGTGCAGCTCGTCGGGCGGGATGATGGGAAGCGCCCGCGCCATGACGCCCGCAATCATGCGCCCGTGCAGGTCCCACTCGCCGGCGTCGCGCTCAGCGTAGATGAACACGCGCTTGCGCCTCTGGGGGAACCCATACTCCGCGCTGTTCACCACGCGCCACTCGACGGAGTACCCGAGGCTGCTGAGGCACGAGAGGATGATGGCGAAGTCACGCCCCCTCTGCCTGGCCGGGCTCTTGAGCAGACGGTCGACGTTCTCAAAGATGCAGTACTTTGGCTTCTTGAGCTTGAGCATAAGGAAACGGTAGATGGACCACCACAGCACGCCCTTCTCGCCCTCGATGCCGCCAGCCTGGGAGAGCGGCTTGGCCACGCTGTAGTCCTGGCAAGGGAAGCCGCCCACGACCATGTCAACGTCAGGGATGTCGAGCTCGCCTGCCTCGTACTTGTCCAGAACCACGGCGATGTCCTCGTTGACACAGGAGCCCTTGCCGAAGCGCTCCTCATAGCATCGCCATGCGAACTGCTTGGAAGCGGTCCCCGGCGGCTCCCACTGATTCGCCCACACGGTCTCGTACGGACCCGCAGGAGGCATCTCAAACTCGGGGTGATCTGCATTGGTGTAGCCGTCCAATGCCAGACGGAAGCCGCCGACGCCCGCGAAGAGCTCGGCGACCCTTATGGTCGCTTTCGTGTCCACGTTTCTCCAATCGCTGCTGTGGACTGATTCGATTAACGACAATCATAGCCAATCGGGTGGACAAGATCAAGAATTGGTAATCCGTGCCTCGGAGAATGAGACGTACCCATTCGAATCCGCCGAGTATCTCAATAGCGTTACGTCGAGCCAGCGGCACGGCACAGGAGGGCGATACCCGGCCAAGCTGTAGCGCTCTGCGGTTGGAAGCACCGCCCCGACCGACGCCTCATCGATGCCGTGCCCGACCAGGAACGCGCTAATGAGCGAGTAGTCGCCGTTGGCATACTCCTCCTTGACCCAATCGACGTACTTCATGAGCTGCTGCAAATCATCACCACGTACCGTGTCTTTCTTTAGCTCGACTACAAAGTACTTCTCGATGATGCGGTCGTTTGGGTCGAGCCACCGGTAGCCGAAGACATCCATGCGGTCCATATACTGGATGGACTTGGCCGGGGATGCGGCCACCTGATGGCTGATGTAGTCCCAATCACCGAAGACAGCTGCGGTTGCCTGGTCCTTATCGACCCAGAGCTGCCTGATAAGCGCAATCTCAAGTGCCGCCTCGGAACTGAGGGCTCCGTTCCTCTTCCTGTAGGTCGCAACGAGTTCCCCCGCCCTCAACCTCCGGTCACTCGACTGGAGGATGCGTAAGATTCTGGCATGCTCAGAGATGTCCTCATGCTCCAGGGTGCCTCCCGCAGACGGATTCTTGAGCACGTCGATGTTCTTTCGCAGTAGGGCTGTGCGGAATGCTACCTCCTCCTCGTCGTCCAGCTCGATGAAGGAACGCTTCTCGAACACACGCAGCGATCTGAACGCGCTCCTGTTTGACGCGAGCAAGTCGTCCATATCTATTCCCCGTGAGAACATGAAGGGGCTTGCCTGGAAGGCAACCACCCACCTGTAGGCCCTTCGGTCGTCCTCCTTCGCAGGTGGAACGGGGTCGTCGAGGACCAGCGATTCGTCGGGTTCGGCGATGCCCAGCGTTCCCCTGCGGGTAACGCCATCGCGATTCTCAATCACAACGGAGCCAGGCGCAAGCGCCACTATCTCGCCGATTCCGTACACCATGCGCTTGGAGAAGAAGTAGACTCGGTCGCCCGGCCGCATTGTCATATAATCACCGAGCGTCGGGAGATGCGCTGCGCCCCACTTTGCCTTCATGAGGGTTGCGTACCTTCCCTTTCGCATCGCCTCGAACAAGGCGTTCTCGTCGCTAAAGGTGAAGAGATATCCTGACATCGCAATACACATCCTCGCTGTTCTGCTGGTCTGCTACCCTCGCCGCACCAAATCCGAAACCTGTCCCAGCATGTAGTCGCTGTTAAGCCAGAACGCCTGACGGGTCATCCAACGTCCGTCTGGCAGCGGCTTGGCATCGCGCTCGACGTTGCCCACCACGGTACCGTCGGCGAAGCGGTAGGCGGACTGCTTCGCCCTCGGCCTCACGTGCGCCACGAGGCGGTCCGATATGGCCGGGAAGTCGTTTGAGAAGGTGACCTTGCCGGTGCGGCCGACCTTCCTCGTGAGCCTCACGCCACGTCGCACGGCATCGCGTGTGCGCTCCCAGCACTCATGCACGGGCCCATCCAGGGTACCCTCGGACATCGCCCACAGCCTGCAGCCGCGCAGGACCGCGTTGCCCTCGCGGTCCTTCTGGAACACGACGAGCAGGTAGCGCATGTCGGCGAGGAGGTTGCGCAGTTCCGAGTCCTCCCAGTCTTCCTCCACCGCCAGACGGAGGAAGTCGATGTTGAGTATGGGCGAGCTCTCAACGAGCCTCCTCCCGTCCCGCTCGGGCCTGAGCGTCCGCACGCGGATGCCGGCCTTCTCGAACTCCGCCGCGCGGTCTCCCCTGATGCCCAGCAGGCGGTAGGCGATGGTCGTCCACTGCGCCTTGTTGCCCGTGTACTCGAGGTCGAGCATGGAGCAGAGCTCGCGGTCGGTCCTGCCCACATGACGGTTGATCGTGGAGGTGACGTACTCGGCGAGGGTCCGCCTCTGTAGCTCCCTCGGGTCCTTTATGACCTTCTCGGCCTCCGGCAAGCCCATCACGTAGTGGTGCAGGACGTAGTCCATGTAGGAGCGCTTGAGGGAGAACGCACGCGCTCGCGCCATCTTACCCGGCGCGTAGATTGGCTGGTCACGCATGCTCTTGGCCCTGCTCGCACCCTTGGTACATGCGCCAAGGTACGTGGTCAGCGACTCGGAGAGCTCGTCGGCGCGGCCCTCGAGCACCAAACCTGTGATTAGCCTGTAGTCCTCCTCTATAATGCGCATGTCCTCCTCGGGAGGCGTGAACATGCACGTGTAGAGAATCCGCTGATCGTACGGGTCGGCGCCACGCTCACGCAGGTACCACACGAGCAGCATGCGCTGGCACTTGCGCCACAGGTGAGAATCGTAGAGGCTGTCCGCAACCGGCTCGTCGTAGGCAATCATGGTGAGCACGAGGCGCTCTCCGGCCGAGAGCCTACCGCTCTTGAGTCTGTCCACGCAGGTAGCCTTGAGCTCTACCCCTGCCTCGGCGAAGTCCGGATCCCTGTCCGAGTTGGCGCGATATCCGAAGAACCGCTCCTCGAGCAGGTTGCCCATGCCGCCCTTGTACCTGCGGCTGTTGTACTCACGCACCACGCCTTCGGGATAGATTCCCAAGTCGAGCACGTCACGGAACGTCATGCCCTCGAGTTTCGACGCGCGCTCGCGTATGCCCTCCACCGACTGGTACTCGAACGTGATTCCCTGCGAAGCCATCTCCGTCGCCCGTCCCCACTGACATCCAAAGCCCTACTCTTCCACAACCATTCGAACGACGGGGCGTCCGCATGTCGCGCACTCGCCCTCCATGAGGATGTTGCGGTCGACCTGACTGACCGTCCACCCCGGGGCGAGCGTCGTGACGGAGCAGCTCGGGCAGAGCGCGTTCGCAAGCGGCTTGCTTCGGACGTCCTCCGGTATTGCCGACCATCTGCTCCATGCCGCAAGCTACGTGACCCGTGCCTCGTCCTTGCCCAGGTTACCCTACCCTCGTATGCGTCCCATGGGGGATTGTTTAGTATGCGTTGGCACGTTTGCCCCGCAGATGTGGGGCAGAGGGGCTGGCTAATAGCGAATAGCGAAGGGGACCGGCCGGACACTGGCCGCTTTTGCGCATGTGTCGGGCCGGCTAGACTCATACCATATGAAGTGGCCAATCCGCGCAGTCGCTCCAACATTAGTCGAAACCTAGCGCGGCGCTAGCATCCCTTCATCCTCGCCACCACTTCCAGCTCGTCTGCCATCGCGTCCGTCAGTATCCCCACCATGATGTCTCCCATGTCCTCGCCGGTGACGGCCTTTCTCATCTGGATGGCGGTGTGCAGGTCGGGAGGGAGGTAGAGCATGAACGCCTTCCTCCCGGGCTTCCTCCCGCTTCGCTGCGCGGGCTTGCCGGGCGTGGTTGCGCCTGGCTTCCCCCTCCTGCGACCGAGGCTGTAGGACAGGGGGTCACTCTGCTGGCCGCTTGCCATCCTCGCCACCTCCCCCCACGCCGATGCCCACAAGGTAGCAGTCCACGGCACACTCGTAGTCGAGCGCCGCCGTGGAGCGCGGGGCGAAGTCGCGAAGCGCCATGCCGGCCCTCTGCGCCTTGCGGGCGGAGACGGTCGCGCGCACGCACGGCTCGAGCACGGGCACGCCGCACTCGGCCGCGAGATCGCGTATCCTTCCCAGCATCTCCGGCTCGAGGTTGTTGCGCGCGTCGTAGCGCGTCACGAGCACGCCGGCGACGCGCGTCCCGTGGCCTCCGGCAAGCTCGGCCACCTGCGACGCGCAGTCCAGGAGCTCTCCCATGCCGGCGACCGACGAGACGTCCGCCGAGCAGGGCACGATCACGTCGTCGGCGGCCGCGAGGGCGTTGAGCGTCCTCACCTGCAGCGCGGGAGGGGTGTCCACGACCACGAAGTCGTACTCGGGCAGGAGCGGCGCCAGGGCGCGGGAGAGCGTGAGCTCGCGGCCCACGCGGGCGTTGAGCCTGTCGTCCACGCCGTCGAGCCTCTCGTCCGCGCAGATGACGTCGCCGAAGAAGCGAGTCGGCTGCACGCATGCCACGGCCCCCTCGTAGGTCGGCCTCCTCTGCGCCACTAGCTCGTAGGTGCCGGGGAGGTCCTTGTCCGCGCCCACGTGCAGCGAGAGGTTGCCGGGCTGGGCGTCCGTGTCCACCATGAGCACGGCGTAGCCGCGCGCGGCGAGCGAGGCCGCGAACGCCTCGGCGGAGGTGGACTTGGCGACGCCGCCCTTCTGGTTGGCGAAGGTGACGACCCGGGCGCGGGAGCCATCCCACGTGGCAGTACCCGTGTTACTCATCGCGATCGCCTCCCGCCACGCGCTGGTTGGCGAGGAGCGCGTCGACGGGTAGCTCGAGCGCCTCGCAAATCGCCGTCAGCTCGGAGATGTCGGGGCGCCGCTCGCCGGAGAGCAGCTCCCCCACGGCTTCCTCGGAGAGGGTGCCGGTGAGCAGGGAGACGTCGAGCGCCGTGAGCGGGGCTCGAACGAGCGCATGGCGCGCCGCAGGGCGCCGGAGAAGCTCGACCTCGTCATGCCGACCGCCTCCCCTCGCATTGCGCGGCATGGCGAGACGCAACGACGCTTCGCCGCCCCGGGAGCCGCCTTCTCTTCTGTCTTGTCGATGGATGTGTATGGCGATAGGCCATGGCTGGACCACCTCTTTCGTCGCCTCGGTTCGCCTGGACGCGGGAGATTCGCGTCAGGTCGCTTGGCTAGATGATACAGCTAATGCGG
>JAUMWL010000124.1 GCA_030529665.1 Coriobacteriales bacterium | reverse complement strand
CATCTCCTTCGCCGCTTCCTGGCTAATCTGGGTAAAGCTGCGAGCCGTGTCGCCGCCATCCACAACCTGAGCGTCAGAATTGCAGCCAGATACCAGAAGGGCCATCGCCACCAACAGCCCCATGAGCATGTGTCTTATCATGACCAACTCCCTTACGTCGATAGCAACATAAGTGCCTCATGTGCCTCATACCACAGGTTACCATTCACGGGCCGACCGTTTATGGCGCGCGCGTGCTGTGATTGCGAGCTGTGTGGATGGGCGAGCCACACTGCTCGCAATTACAGCACGCATCCGGGCTGGCTAGCCACACTGCTCGCAATCACAGCACGCATCCGGGAGCGAGAGCCACACTGGTCGCAATCACAGCACGCTCGGGGTGGTTATGGCATCCATTACAGCTCGACCTTTTGTGCGGCGATTTCCTTGCCATCGGCGTCCATCACAATAAGCGTGCCCTCAATGGTCTTCACTGGCTCGTCTCCCAGCGAATCGGCATACTTTGCCTTGAGCAGAATAAAGTGATGCCAGCCACTGCCCTTCTCTAATGACATGCCATCGCCCAATAGCACCATGTCTACGCCGTTGACCTTCCAATCGTCCTGAGAGCCAAACGAGATGTTCCCCTTGCCCGAATAGCTGCTTGAGTACTCAATGGCCACGGCATCATCGCTTGCGCCACGAATGCCCGTTGCGGTAAGCGAGAACACATCCTCTTGGTCGATAAGCTTCTGGTCGACTTCCCTCACGTTGTCACCGTCCGTGCTTGCCTTCCAGTACATGGGCACGGTCGTGATGACTTCGTTTGGATAGTCAGTCACATCGGCCACGGTCACCACGCAGGTCAGCTCCTCTAGCTCGCCCTTTACGAGCGAGATCACATCGTCACCGTCCATGCCAAAGAAGGAGCCCCAGCCGCTGCCCTGCTCGCCCGGGTCCACGTAGACAAAGGCGCCAGAGAAGTCCTGGATCTCCGTACCGTTGGCATGCGCATCAGATGCCTGCATCCGCAGCCTCTTGTCGGCGGTCTTGTTGAGCATAGTGAACTCGGCGACGGGCTTGTCGCTTGCCATGTGGTAGCCGGTAAAGACGACGGTGCACAGGTCGTCATCCACTACGACGTAGGGCAGTCCCTCGTGAGGCTCCACGGTGGAGAAGTCCACCTTGGTCGCCGCCTGCTTTTGGGAAGAGGAGCTCGCCGACGAGTCCTTGGTCTCTTTGGAATCCTTGGTCTTCTTGGATTCGTCGGACTCTTGAGAATCCTCGGCCTCTACGGAATCCTCATCCTCTGCGTCGAGCCCAAGCTGCTTGCCCACGGCCTCAAGATAGGCAAGGAGCGCCCGGGCATCCTTGTCGTCGGACAGTGCGTCTTCAGCCTCTTCGACGAGTTCGTCGTGAAGAGTATTGTATGCTTCGAGGTTCTGCTTCTTGTTACCCTTGCCTTGCGCGGCCTTCCATAGCTCAGTCTCGATGCGGTCCCAAAGACGGTTGTACCTAAGCCCGTGCTCCAGCTTGGTGCTGGTCTGTGCAGCGTCGCCCATCTCCTTAACGACTTCGTTAGCAACCTCTTCGGCATCCTCGACCGCAAAACCACATGCCACGGCAGCGGTCTGCACATTGAGCGGGATGCCGTCGTCAGCGGGATTCAGCGCCAGACTCTTAAGAGTCTGCACGAGCCCCTCCTCGTTCTTCTCCTCCTGCAAAAGCGTGAGGGAAAGGTTAACGTTCGCGCCGTAGTGCTGGGGATACGTCTTCAGGATTGCCTCGTATCCCTTCTTCGCCTGCTTGTAGTCGCCTTTGCGATAGTAGTCGTTGGCCTCTTCGAACTCCTTGGCAAGCTCGTCAATGAGGTCGGCCTCCTCCTTGCCGTCAAAGGTCACCGCAAGGGCGGCCTTTGCGTTTTCGAGCGCCTTCTGTTTGTATGGCTCCATCTCGCTGATGTCGCGTGCCTCTCGCCCCTCAAAGAGACCCTCTTCTTGCGTGGCCTCTTGTGCGGCGGACTCCTGCGTGCTCGTAGCCGCAGAAGGGCTCTCCTCCTTGCTGCCACAAGCAGTGAGCACAAGGGCAGGCAGCACAAGCAGGAAGACAAGAACGAGCTGTGCAAGTCGCTTTCTCATGCCTCTCTCCTCACTCGCTAATGGACGGGCACACAAAGACACGGCGCGCCGCAGCTCACCGTACCCCCGCCGCCCGAAGAGACGCTCTCGCAGCTGCAGCTTTGGTACCCGTCGCACGAGCACACGTTCTCGCACGAGCACACAGCGTCGCATGAGCACACCGTCTCGGTGGGTGTTGCCACCGTGTCACAGGTGCACACCGCAAGGCACGTGCACACGGTATGCGTGCTCACCACCAAGTCGCAGGAGCAGTACGTTCCCATGATCTTTGACTCAAACTCATGGTCCACGTCGTCGTAGTCATCAACAAAGTAGGTTTTCATGGACGGTTTGAACACGCTGTTGCCGTCCACGATTATCTCGATCTGCGGCTTGGGCAGAGCCTCGTCGGATCCCTTTGTGAGGGCGCGATCATCGTAGTCTTTACTGGGCATCCTGCGTGCCCCCTTTCTCTTGGGGTTTCCAATCGAGTTTGCGCTGTATCTGGTTGAGCGTGAGCGCACGGCTGATCTGGCATCGCACGCTGCCGTGGTGTTCCTCGAGCTCTATGCCATCCAGCACCTTGGCCGCGCAGTCGCCCGCGCAATGCCAGCGACAGAAGCAGTCGTCGCAGTACCGCATGTTGCGCACGTTGAGCTTCGAGAGGGCGGCGAGCTTGTTCTTGTCAAACACGAAGTCGTCCAGCTCTGGCACGAAGCGTCCAAAGAAGAAGCGCTCACTGCGTGGGTCGGAGGCGTAGCTCACCTCGTAGCAGGCCGTCACGTCGCCCGTGGGCGTTACGGTAAAGCTGCCGCTACTGACCTTGCAAAACGTATCGGCCAAGACGTCCTGGCGAGCACCGCTAAAGACCAGGCGCAGCTTGTGCTTCTGCGCCACTTCCAACGAATCGAGGTAGCGCCTTACGAACACATCTGAATCGGGCATCGCGTTGGAAGACGTCTTGCAGCGCCCGCATTCCCACACGGGCTCGAAGTGCAGCTGCTCGAGGCCCGGGTAGTTGTTTGCCACAAACTCCACGATGGCGGGCATGGAATCCACCATGGCCGCCGTCACCGTGGTTCGAATGCCAAATCCCATGCCCGCCTCGCTCAGCCGGCACATGGTATGGTGTGCCGCGGCAAAAGAGCCCTTGCCACCAGCGGTGGGACGGTTTGCGTCTTGGAACTCGGGCAAGCCGTCAAACGAGACGTTTACGGAGTTGAAGTTTGCCACCACGAAGTCCAGCTGCTCGTTGGTAAGCACGCCATTGGTCGCCGCGTTAAAAACCGCGGGTATGTCGAGCTCCTCCGCAACGTCTTGCGCATACCACACGATTTCCTGAATGAGGTCGTAGGCACAGAACGGCTCGCCGTTGCCGTGGATAGACACGAGGAAGTTGTGCGTGCCGTCCCCCTCGTCGCGCCGCTCGAGGGCGTTCTTGGCAATGATGTCCACCGCACGCTGGGCACAGCGCAAATCCATGGTGGTAATGGGCTCGCCGTTGCCGCCGCCCTCTCCGCCAAAGGCGTAGCAATAAGTGCAGCGCAGGTTGCAGTTGTTGGTGGGAAAGAGCGTCACCTGCGTGGGCCTAAACGAGCGCTCGTGCTGAGGATAAGCGCGGTTCTTAAAGAAGCCTCGCTCGCCAAACGCGCGCACCACCGCCTGCTCGTCGGCACTCATGGCACCATATGCGTCGTGGTCGCTCGCATAGGCAAGCGCCGCCGCAACAGCCGGCTCGTTTGCGCGCGCTATGAGGTGACCAAGAGGGGCATAGAGGATAGGGCCCTTGTCGTCGCGCAGGACAAAGAGCTCCGGTGCGGCCGACTCTTGAGACGGGCCTTTGTGCAAGAAGCCCCCGCTCATGCCTGAGTCTCCGTAAGGTTTACGAGCACGGTGTTTGCCAAGTAGCCCGCTTGTCCAAGCTCCACAAAAAACGACGCGACCGTAGCGGGCTCAAGCGGCACGCTAGCAGCGTCGGCAAGCTCGTCAATGGTAAGGCTGCCGTCGGCCAGACGCATGAGCTCCGCACCCGTAACATCCACGTTAAAGAGGTGCGTGTCGCCATAGGTGCCGCGCACGACGTCGCCATCTTTTGCGAGCCTTATGCCCGCAGCCATCACGGGACCTCGGGCGGATCCTGCGTCTTTGACCTCAGGTGTCACAAAACCGGCGTCTGCCGTTCCCGCGCCTGCAACAACACCTGCCACGCCAAGCGTGGCGAGGGCCACGAGCCCAAACGCCCCCTTAACGAACGTCCTTCTCTCCATACGCGTCCCCTTCCTTATCTATACAAAATGAGTATAGCAGCTTGTACAAGCAGACTCGTCCACCCGTACGCTCGTGGACATCCAGCTTGGCATGGTGACCCATGCCAAGCCGTCGCGACACTCCTTTCGCCACACATGGTTCCTTCAGGATGTGGTTTGCCATGCTGTGGCCGATTGGGGCCTGGCCCCAATCGGCCACTATTGGTTGAGCAGCCCTACGGCCCAGCTTACGTCGCGCGCGTCTAGCACGACGTCCGCCTCCTCGGGGTTCTCCACCATCTCGCTAGCATGCAGACGGGCAAGGTCGTAGAGACTCAGCACATCGGTAACGTGTAGATATGGCAGCAGGAAATCCAACTGCGACGCGCCGGCCACGCGCTGGCTTCCGCCACGCGCTATGTTGAGCCACACAAACTCGTGCAGCTCGAGGTCTATGGCAAAGAGGTACGCGGACGTGCTTGCGCAGGTAATGCCAAAGGACGACTCGACCGTCTTGGGCTCAAACACCTCGCCCGAGTCCACCTCGTCGCGAAGCATGTATCCCGCCTTGCAGAAGCACGCGCTAAACGGCGAGCCGCTGTATACGTTGTCGCAGAACACGAGGTAGCGCACGTCGCAGAACCACTCGCGAAAGGTGGGGAGCATAATGTCAAAGTACTCGGAACCGCCGTTGTAACCGCTCGTCTGGTCGCCCGAGAACGCTATGGCCTCCCCTTGCAAGCTAGACATGGTCCGCCACGAGAACTCGTATTGCTCCCCCTTCTCGGTGAGGCCAATCGCACTGAGGTCTATGTCATCCACCAGCTCCCAGTACGTAAAGGCGCGCAGCTTCTTGCCCGGCGGTAGCGGCAGGCGTGAGCCAGACGGCAGCGCGCCCACCCCCTCAGAGGACGTGCTCATGCGCAGGGGCACCGCCATGCGCTTGAGCTCAGGCGCCGCATACACCTTGCCCAAAACGGGCTTGCAGGCGTCACGCAGGTAGCCGAGCATCTTGGATCGAGCCATCTCCACAACCTCAGGCGCAAGGCGAGTTCTGCGGCGAAGTTCCTCGTCGGACGTCTCGCAATGCGTGCGCAAAAGGCCAAACTTGGAGAACGAGAAGGTCCTCGGTCCCTCCCTCACATATGCGCCATAGTGCATGAGCATCTGAACGAGTGCGATCTTGTTTGACGACTTTGCAGCATCCAGGACAAAGGCCACGTCATCATCACTCTGGCAACGGCTCAACAGGTAGTCCAGATTGCGCAGCACAGCTCCAGAGCCCTTCTCCTTTGCAAGAAGGTCGGTTGCTGCGCGGGTGTCGCCGGCAGCTACGAGGCCCTCGAACCCCGACCATGCCGAGCGGACCTTCTTGCCACGCATCGCGTTAACGAACGCGCGGCCATACTCGCTCGTAGGCCTGTAGTGCACGTGATGCAAAAGGCCACACCAATCGCGCCGGCGTTCCATGCACGTGCGTAGGTGGCCGACAGGGTCGCTCGCAAGCAGCGTGTCCAACACGGCGCACACGAGCCTTCGGTCGCGATTGCGCAGGTTAAGCTTGCGTATGGACTTGGATCCGTACGTCTCGTACTGCATGGTCTCAACAAAGCGGATAACGTCAGGCAGTTGGAAGAGCTCGGCATACGCGACATCACGCGTGTGGATGATCAGGCGGCTGATGGTATCCTTGCAGGCGCAGGAGCGCACGGGCAGGTTGTATGATTGGATTACGTCAACAAGCACCAGGAACTGGTCGGTGGAAAGCGGGCGCGTGCTTGCCAGCCACGTCTTGGCCGTGCGCTCAAGGATGTCACGCGCCTCCGCCTCCATTACGATGTCGTAGTCCCTCACCTCGGTATTCTGAGCAAAACACAGCCGCTCAAAGTGGTACTCAAAGAGCGAATGCCCCGGCTGGGAGAAGTCTTGCATGCCATAGGTTCTGGCATAGTGCAGCACCTGGTCGAGCAGGAGGGCGTGTATTGGAAGCTCGCGCACCGTGTTGGGAAAGCCCCGATAGAAGGGTTCGGGCACATGCTGTCCTATGTTGCGCGCAGCCACGCGCACCATGGCAAGCTGCGCAAGCTCGCCACGCGCCGTAACGCGTATGCCAAACAGCTTCCCCAGCGACACGAGCACCTCAATGGGCTCGCCGCCTTCCGTATGCTCAAGGCGTTCTTCGTGCACCAGGTGTCTCTTGGAAAACAGGTAGTCCTTGAGCCTCTCGCGCATGGCACACCTCCAGCAACGGATAACGCGAACGATCCCCATAAGGGAAGTGCCGGTGATATCGCAGCGCTAAACTCGTGGAAGGAGGAGAAATAAGCCCTGCTAGCTACCGGCACATCAATAGTATAGCACTGGCGCATCGCTCAACCAGCCCGCGGGCCACCCACGATAGGGCAACGACGCTTTGCGGCAACTCATTTGCATACCTCCATTGGCTATTCTAGGATAAATTAATGTAGCAAGGGCGAAGGAGAGGGGCGCTATGGACATTATTAAAAAGTTGTTGGGTCATTTGGGGGAGTACAAACGCCCCGCCCTCATTGCGCCGTTGTGCACGATGGTGGCCGTGGGCATGGAGGTGCTCATCCCCTACATAATGGCCATGCTCATCGACCAGGGCATATCCAAGGGCGACATGGGCAAGGTGTGGCTATACGGCGGCATCATGCTTGCCTGCGCCGCCGTGGCACTCGTAATCGACTCGGCCTCCGCCGTCTTTGGCTCGCGCGCTTCCACCGGACTTGCCTCCAACCTGCGCGACGCCTTGTTCGAGAAGGTCCAGACCTACAGTTTCTCGAACATCGACAAGTTCAGCACAGCAGGCCTCGTCACACGCATGACCACCGACGTCACCAATGTGCAGCAGGCCTTCAACATGTCGCTCATCATAGCCACGCGCGCGCCTATCTCACTCGTGGCATCGCTCGTGATGAGCATCATCATAAGCCCCAAGCTCTCTGGTATCTTTCTCGTGGCCATGGTCGTTCTCTCGGCTGCACTCATCTTCATCATGCTCAAGACCATGCCACTGTTTGGTCAGGTTTTCCAACGCTACGATGCGCTCAACGCCAGCGTTCAGGAAAACGTTACGGCCATTCGCGTAGTCAAGGCATTCGTGCGCGAGAAGCACGAGGACCAGAAGTTCGCACACGCCGCAGACGAGGTACACGACCTCTTTGTTAAGGCCGAGAGTCTTCTTGCCTTCAACAACCCGGTCATGGGCGTGGCCATCTACGGCTGCATCATTGCCATCTCATGGTTTGGCACGCACTCCATCCTGGCAGGTGAAATCACCACCGGCCAGCTCACGAGCCTGCTTGGCTATGTGTTCAACGTGCTCATGAGCCTCATGATGCTCACCATGATCTTTGTGATGGTCTCCATGAGCGCGGCTTCGGGCCAGCGCATCGTGGAGGTCTTGGAGGAGGAGCCCGACATCGTGAGCCCCCAGAACGCGCTCATGGAGGTACCGGATGGATCGATCGACTTCGAGGCTGTGAACTTCTGTTATCGCACGGGCGACGGCGAGGGTGAGGAGACGCTTTCTGGCATCGACCTGCACATCGATTCCGGCGAGACGATTGGCGTTCTGGGCGGCACCGGCTCGGGCAAGTCTACGCTCGTGGCACTTATCAGCCGTCTCTATGACGTCGAGGCCGGCACCGTAAAGGTAGGCGGCGTAGACGTGCGTTCCTACGACACCGAGGTGCTGCGCGACGCTGTGGCCGTCGTGCTACAGCAGAACACGCTGTTCTCCGGAACTATCCTGGACAACCTCCGCTGGGGCAAGCCCGACGCAACCTTGGAGGAGTGCAAGATCGCTTGCGCCGCAGCCTGCGCCGACGAGTTCATAGACCGCATGCCTGACGGTTACGACACCATGATTGAGCAGGGCGGCACCAACGTTTCGGGCGGCCAACGCCAGCGTCTGTGCATCGCGCGCGCTCTGCTCAAGCACCCACGCGTGCTGATTCTGGACGACTCCACGAGTGCCGTCGACACCGCAACCGACGCAAGCATCCAGCGCGCCTTTGCCGAGCAGATTCCCGACACGACGAAGATCATCATCAGCCAGCGCGTGAGCTCCTTTGGTGCCTGCAACCGCATCCTCGTGCTCGACGCCGGGCATGTGGACGCCTTCGCACCCGAGTCCGAGCTTATCGAGACCTGCGCCATCTACCGCGACGTATACGAGACTCAGAACAAGGCGGGTGCCGAGGCAGACTTCGACAAGCCCGAGGGCTTTACCTATGACCCCGTTTCGCAGCGCTTCGACCCGGCCTTTGCCGACGAGCTGCCCTTTGAGGTCGATCCCGTAAAAGTAGCCGAACTCGCAAGAAAGGCGGGTGAGTAGCATGCCAGAAGAGAAGCAGGGAAACACCCTCAAGCACATAGGGTCCATCTTCAAATTCATGCTAAAGCGCTATAAATTCCTGTTCGCGCTCGTAATCGTGGGCATACTTGCCTCGTCCTTTGCCATGGTGCAGTCCACGCTCTTTACGCGTTCGCTCATCGACAACTACATCACCCCCATGCTTCAAGCCGTGCAACAGGGGCAAACGCCTGACTTCGGTCCTCTGGCGGGGGCCATCGGCAGGCTGGCAGG
>JAUMWL010000267.1 GCA_030529665.1 Coriobacteriales bacterium | reverse complement strand
GCCATTTGGCATCGGCAGCACGACTATCCACCGCATAGGCAAGATGCGTCTCGTGGCTATCCTTGGTAATGGCAATGTGCTTGTCGCCTATTGCCTCGTCCTCGTCATACTCGTGGGGATATGAGTCCATCTCAATGCCGTAGGCACCTTCACGAAGGCCAAGGTCGGAACCTCCCCCCTCGCAGAGCTTGCTTGGCGAAAACATAAGCATCATGCCATCGGCAACAAAGTCGCCATCGCCCAACCCAGCACAATACGAGAAGCTCGCATTCAGTCCATTGGTTGTGTCATACAGCTGATCCGCCCAAGCCGTTCCAAAGCCAGAATAATCTGTGAGCTGTATTGCACCGTCATCGAGCAACGTTGCGGTACCGGACAGCTCAAGGGAGGCTGGATCTACGGCCTCATACTCAACCTCGGGACAAGGCGCTATATCATATCCGCTGTAGGTCACGCGCACGCAAAGAGTACTCACGAGGGTGCCCTTGTATGCACCAATTCCGTCACAATAGAGCGTGTAATCACCTGGCAGGCAAATCTGGGTCGAGTCGCCATCACCTATACGCACCGTATAGTCAGTACCTTCGCTAAGGACGACCTCTTCTTCCTCACTCGTCTCGTCATTCCACACTGTGCGATGTACCTTAGTTGCTGGGATATTAATAGCCTCCCCAGTGAACTCGGTCTCGCAGTACCAATTGCCGTCTTCGAAACACCAATACCAATAGCTGGGGCTACCCAAGTCGTAAGGATCGTTAATTGTGTAAGACTGCTTGGCAGTTTCCCCTGTATATCCACCTGCGTTTCCTTGCTTGGCGCGTGCGGCAACGTAGTATTCGCCAATCGAGGTGGGTTTTTCTATGGGAGTCCAAACCTCCTCATCACGCCAGCCGTTCGTCTCCTCGTCATACACGCTTTCATAATCACGCGTGTAGTACACAAGCTCAAAGCATTCCTCATCCACGCTGTTACCAGCAATATCTGTAACTGACACAGACTCAAACGTCACATCATTTGGTAATTCCAACTGAGAGGGAGAGATTTCAAAGTGCGCAAGTCCCAGCTCCCTATAGTCGCAATCGGTGGCAGCAACTCGCAAAACGCCATCCATGGGAAGCGAACCCCAGTCACCGTTAATCCGAATATAGAGAGTCGTGCCCGCCGTCATATACCTTACAAGCGTGGCGCCTTCCGACGTATACGCATACGAGTAATCGAGCCCGTACCACCGATATCCATATTGCTCATCTTCGCTCAAAACCATAACGGACGTGTACTCGGTACCTGCCCTCAGCGAGAACTCGTATGCTCCGTCCTCAGGTGCGGTAAAGGTGCCGTACCAAGACTCGTCCACATTCGTACTAATAGAGTAATCCGTATTGAGCTGAACCGCATCTGGGCTCTGTTCGTCTCCTTGGATGGACACCGAAACATCGTCAAGATCCTCTTGCTCAAGGGGATCTGCGTCGTTGTTTGCTGGCTCCTCCTCTTGCACAATCGGAGTCGCATCAACATCTGGAACCGTTTGCGTAACCAGCTCCAAATTGTCATCCGTGGTCAAGTCTTCCAACGCCTCGGCAAGCGCAGGCGTAGGCACCAGGCCAATCGCCATGCTCACGGAGACGAGGAAGCTCAGCGCTTTTCTCCATCGCTTGTGAACCATTACTTGCTCCCCTCTTTTGTAACACCGTCTGCCACTGCCCATGAACTCTCCCTCGCGCGCAACAAATCCGACTTGGTAATGAGGTCCTCGGACCTCGCTATCGCCGCATCAAACTGCTCCCGCTGCGACGATTCAACACCCAACGTATTTGCAAACCGTTTTGCGGACTCCAAAAGTCCCTCGTCGTACGGCGTTGCCATAAGGCGTTCGGCTAGCACCTTGGCTGCACCGGCCCTGTTGCCTTGCGCGTGCATGGCCGTTGCGGCATACAGCACGCTTGCGTCGGACGGCACGGGCATAAGCTCGTACGAGGTGCAGACTCCCTTGTAGTCCTCCCGCTTAAAACACGCCTCAACATGGGCGTCTTGCGCAGCAGGGTCTGCCATTGCTAAGGGGTTTGTCCAAAAGATGCGCTCGGTTTGCGCAAAGGCACCACGCGCGTTGCTTTGGGCAAGCAGGGTAGTGGTAGCGGCACTAACGACGCCAGTTGCACAAAGGGCGCAGGTTACCGCGGAAGCTGTCGCCGCCGCTAAGCCACGCGCGGGAATACGAGCGAGCGTTACCTGCAGACGCGGTTCGCACAGCAAGAACGCTAGCATGCAGGAAAGCGCCGCAAACTGAAGGTCAAATTCCATTACGGAGTGTATGAGTAGCAACGCGGTGGCGGTCAACTGCGCAAGCGACCAAGTGGAGCAACCAACGGAACCG